>JBPCQM010000195.1:0-8688 GCA_050998115.1 Pseudolabrys sp.
GCTCAAGACCCTCGCGTGGGGTGCCGCCGGCCAATCATCAAATGTCTGGAGGAAATCATGTCGCCCGTGAAATTGCTGCTATCCGCATTGATCGCGGCCGTTCTGTCGGCGGGACCCGCCGCCGCGCAGACCGAAATCAAGTTCGGCCATGTCGGCGAGCCAGGTTCGCTGTTCGACAAGTCCGCCCAGGAATTCGCCAAGCGCGCCAACGCCAAGCTGGGCGACAAGGCCAAAGTCACGGTCTTTGGTTCGAGCCAGCTCGGCGGCGACGCCGAATTGATGAAGAAGCTCAAGCTCGGCACCGTCGATCTGGCTTTGCCGTCAACGGTGATGTCGTCGCAGGTGCCGTTGTTCGGCCTGTTCGAGATGCCCTATCTCGTCAAGGACCGCGCCCACATGGCGAAAATCCGCGACGAGGTCGTAGTGCCGACGCTCGAGCCGGCCGCTGAAAAGGCCGGCTACCACATCATCGGCGTCTGGGAAAACGGCTTCCGGCAGATCACCAACAGCAAGCGGCCGATCGTCAAGCCGGAAGACCTGCAAGGCCTCAAGCTGCGGGTGCCACAGGGCGGCTGGCGGGTGAAAATGTTCCAGGCCTATGGCGCCAATCCGAGCCCGCTCGCGCTTTCGGAGGTGTTCGTCGCGCTGCAGACCGGCGTGATGGACGCGCAGGAAAACCCGCTGGCGCAGATTTATCCGTCGCGCTTCTACGAGGTGCAGAAATATCTGTCGATGACGGGCCACGTCTACACGCCCGCCTATGTCACGGCCGGCGCCAGCTGGGCGCGGCTGCCGCCCGACGTGCAGAAAATCCTCACCGATGTCGCCAAAGAGATGGAGCCGATGGTCTACCAGATCGCCGCCGATCTCGACAACGAGCTGCTCAAAAAGCTCAAGGACGCCGGCATGCAGGTGAACGAGGCGGACAAAAACGCCTTCATCAAAGCCAGCAGCAAGATCTACGAGGAATTTTCCAAGGAAGTGCCCGGCGGCAAGGAAGCGATCGACAAGTCGCTGTCGCTCGGCAAATCGTCCTGACCTAACGACAAGGGCCGGCACGATCGCCGGCCCTTCGTCTGACCTTCGGAGCCTGTCTTGACTCTTGCGGCGTTTCGCCTCGCCTTCGAACGATTGCTCGAAACCATTGTTGTCGTTCTGGTCGCCGCCCTGACCGCGCTGGTGATCGCCGGGTTCGTGTTCCGCTACGTCGGTTACTCATTGTCCTGGTACGACGAGACCGCCTCGGTCGGCCTGGTGTGGCTGACCTATTACGGCTCGGCGCTGGCCGCGCTCAAAGGCGCGCACATCGGCGTGCCCGGCTTCGTCAATGCGATGCCGCGGAATCTTCGGGTCGCCGTGACGATTTTCGCCGAAGCCTGCGTATTCCTGTTCTTCATCATGCTGGCGTGGACCGGCTTTGACGTGCTGGTTATTCTCGGCGGCGACGGCATGGTCAGCCTGCCGTGGGTGCCGCTGCGGCTGACCGATTCGGTGATCCCGATCGGCGCCGTGCTGTTCCTGATCGCCGAGACGCTCCGCCTGCCGCAAGTGATGCGTGACGCCCGGCGCGGCGATTTCGTCGACACCGAGACGATCGAGGCGATCGCGCACGGCGCGCCCGCCGCGAACGTCAGGGAAGCCAGCCGGAAGGCCGTAAAGCCGGCGGCGCGGAGAAAGCGCCGATGACCATCACCCTGATGCTGGCCGGCATGCTGGCGCTCGCGATCATCAACGTGCCGATTGCGGTGGCGCTCGGCTTCATCGCCATGGTCGCGATCTTCGTGATCCAAGGGCCGCATATGCTGCCCAATTTGGCGCTGGTGATGTTCGACGGCGCCTCGAGCTTCCCGCTGCTGGCGATCCCGCTGTTCATCCTGTCCGGCGCGATCATGAATGCGTCGTCGATTTCGCGCCGCCTGATCGCCTTCGCGTCCTCGCTGGTCGGCTTCATCCGCGGCGGCCTGTCGATGGTGTCGATCGGCACCTCGGTGTTTTTCGCGGAGATTTCCGGCTCCGCGGTCGCCGATGTCGCCGCGCTTGGCACCATCCTTATCCCGGCTATGAAGAACCGCGGCTATTCCAAGGAAGTCGCGGCGGCGACCATGTCGTCGGCGGCGAGCCTTGCCATCATCATCCCACCTTCGATCCCGATGATCCTTTACGCGGTGATGGCGCAGACCTCGGTGGTCAAGCTGTTCGTCGCCGGCATCATTCCCGGATTGATGGGCGCGCTGTTCATGGCCGGCGCGGCCTATTACCACGCGGTCAAATTCAACTTCCCGCGCGAGCAGGCTTTCCGGCTGCCTGAGGTTTGGCGCACGTTCAAGGAGGCGCTGTGGGCTTTCATTCTGCCGATCGCCATTCTCGGCAGCATTTTTGGCGGCATCGTCACCGCGACTGAAGGCGCCGGCATGGCGGTGGTCGCCGCCGTCGTGGTCGGCGGCTTCATCTATCGCGACCTCAACTTCCGCGAATTGCGCAAGGCCTGCATCGACGGCGGCATCCAGACCGCGGTCGTCATGCTGCTGGTCGCAAGCTCGGCGCTGATCGGCACCTTCCTCACCGAAGCGCAACTGCCGCAAGCGCTCGGCAACGCCATCACCGGCGTCACCAGCAACAAATATGTCGTGCTGCTGCTGCTCAACGTCGCCTTTTTGATCCTCGGCATGTTCCTGCACTCGGCGGCGGCGATCATCCTGGTGATCCCGATCGTGATGCCGATGGTCAATGCGGTCGGTATCGATCCGATTCACTTCGGGCTGGTGGTGACGCTCAATCTGGCGATCGGCCAGCAGACCCCGCCGGTCGCCAGCGTGCTGATGACGGCCTGCGCCATCGCCAAGGCCGACATCTGGGAAACCACCAAGGTCAATATCCCCTACATCGCCGCGCTGCTGTTCGTGCTGTTGCTGTGCACCTACGTGCCGTGGGTTTCGCTGGTGCTGGTCAACCTGTTCTACGGCTGATCGGAAGCGCGGGCCGCCCTAAGGCTCATCGCCAGCACGCGCGCGACGTGGATTGCCTCGCGCCCGGTGCCATCGTGAATCTGGTGGCGGCATGAAGTGCCGTCGGCGACGATCAACGCGTCCTTGGGCGCCTTGCGCACCGCCAGCAGCAGCGATAGCTCGCCCATCGCCAGCGACACGTCGATGGTGTCGGCGGCATAGCCGAACGAGCCGGCCATACCGCAACAGCTCGATTCGATGGTGTCGACCCGCAAACCCGGCACCATTTTCAATACCTGCTCGACGCTGCCCATCACGTTGAACGCCTTCTGGTGACAATGGCCGTGCAGCAGCGCGCACTTGTTGAGAGGAGCTAGGGGCAAAGCGAGCCGGCCTTCCTCCTGCTCGCGCGCCAGGAATTCCTCCAGCAAGAATGAATTGGCCGACAGGGAATTCGCCGCGTCCGACTTCATCAACGCCGGCATTTCGTCGCGGAAGGTCAGCAGGCAGCTCGGCTCCAGCCCGATCACGGGGACGCCGCGAGCGAGGTATGGCTCCAGCGCCGCCAGCACGCGCCCGGCTTCGCGTTTCGCCTCCTCGATCTGCCCGATCGCCAAAAAAGTGCGGCCGCAGCACAAAGGCCGCTCTTCGCCGTCCGCCGGCTTGGCGATATGCACGCGATAACCGCCCGCGTTGAGCACGGCGATCGCGTCGTCGATGGTTTCGCGCTCGAACGCGCGATTGAACGTGTCAGCAAACAGCACAACGTCACGGCCGTCACGGCCGGCTTCATTGTCTTGCAGCAACTCAGACGTGGATGGCCGGGACAAGCCCGGCCATGACGGGTTACCGGGATCAACAAACACATCCCGGCGCCAGCGCGGCAGGCTGCGCCTGGCTGAAAATCCGCCGATCCACTCGGAAAGCTGGCGCAACAGGCCGATCCGGTTGCGCAGGTTGAACAGCCACGGCGCTCTGGCACCGTAGTGCGCGTAGCGCGGCATATAGCCCACCAGCCGGTCGTGCAGCGAAAAGCCGCGCTTGGCCGCGCGCGCCGCCTGCACCTCAATCTTCATGCGCGCCATGTCGACGCCGGTCGGGCATTCGCGCCGGCAGGCCTTGCACGACACGCAAAGCTTCAGCGTCTCGGCCATCGCGTCGGATGCCAGCGCATCCGGCCCAAGCTGGCCGGTCACCGCCAGCCGCAGCGTATTGGCGCGGCCGCGCGTGACGTCGCGCTCATCGCGGGTGACGCGATAACTCGGGCACATCACGCCGCCCGCCATCTTGCGGCAGGCGCCGTTGTTGTTGCACATCTCGATGGCGCCCTGAAAACCACCGCCGGCGCCCGGAAAAGCCGACCAGTCGAGATGCGTCGTTATTTCCTCGCCGTGATAGCCGGGCGCGTAACGGAACAGGTCGCGGTCATCGAACTTCGGGGGGCGCACCACCTTGCCCGGATTGAACAGGCCGTCCGGGTCGAAGCTATCCTTGACCTCCTCGAAGGCGCGCGCCAGCCGCGAGCCGAACATCGGCTCGTTGAATTCCGAGCGCACCAGGCCGTCGCCATGCTCGCCGGAATGCGAGCCCTTGTATTCGCGCACCATGGCGAACGCCTCCTCGGCGATCGCGCGCATGGCGTGGACGTCTTTGTCCTGCCGCAGATTGAGCACCGGGCGCACGTGCAGACAGCCGGAGCCGGCATGCGCGTACCAGGTGCCGCGGGTGCCGTGCTTCTCGAAAATGTCGGTCAGCCGGCTGGTGTAATCGGCGAGATGCTCAAGCGGCACCGCGCAGTCCTCGACGAAGGATACCGGCTTACCCTCGTCCTTCATCGACATCATGATGTTGAGGCCCGAGGTGCGCACCTCGGTGATCGCCGCCTGCAATTCCGGGCTGAGTACTTCCTCGACGCCGCCCCATTTGGCGCCCGGCTTGTCCCAGCCGAAGCCAAGGTCGCCGATCAGGCTCTTGAGCTGACGCAGCCGCCGCAGATTCTCCTCATGGTCCTCCTCGCCGAATTCCACCAGCAAAATCGCCGCCGGCGTTTCGCGCACAAACTTTTCCAGCGTCGGACGGAAGATTGGAATCTCCCGCGCCAACTCGATCATGGTGCGGTCGATCAGTTCGACCCCGATCGGCGCCAGCCGCACGATGTGCTGAGTGGCTTCCATTGCCGCGTGAAAGCTGCCGAAGTGCACGGCGCCGACCGCGCGGCGGCCGAGCAGCGGCCACAGTTTCAACTCGATGCGGGTCGAAAACGCCAGCGTGCCCTCGCCGCCGACCAGGATGTGCGCCAGATTGATGTCGTTTTTACCGGGTACCAGCGCGTCGAGATTGTAGCCGCCGACCCGGCGCTGCACCTTGGGGAATCTCTCCGCGATCTCGCTTTTCTCGCGCGCGCCGATCGCCAGCAGCTTTTCGGCGAGCGGCCGCAGCGACGATTTCGGCGGCACCTGCGACAGATCGGCGCCGACTCGGCCGAACTGCGCCAGCGTGCCGTCCGCCAGCAGCGCCTCGATCGAAATGACGTTGTCGCGCATGGTGCCAAACCGCATCGAGCGCGCGCCGCAGGAATTGTTCGCCGCCATCCCGCCGATGGTGGCGCGCGAGGCGGTCGAGATATCGACCGGAAACCACAACTTGTGCGGCTTGAGCGCGCGGTTGAGATCGTCGAGCACAATGCCCGGCTCAACCGTGCAACGGGCGTGCGTGATGTCGAGGTCGAGGATGCGGGTGAGGTATTTCGAGCAGTCGATCACCAGCGAGGCGTTGACGGTCTGCCCGGCCTGCGAGGTGCCGCCGCCACGCGGCAGCACGCTGACTTTTTCCTCGCGCGCCAGCGCGATGGCGCGCTCGGCTTCCTCCGCCGAACGCGGCGCCACCACGCCGACCGGCATGATCTGGTAGTGCGAGGCGTCGGTCGCGTAGCGGCCGCGGGTGAAGCGGTCGAAATGCACGTCGCCGCTCAGTTCGGCTTTCAGCCGGCGCTCCAGACCGGGCATTAGGCGATCAGACATTCAGTTCTCTCTCCGTCACCCTGAGGCGCGAGCGGCGAAGCCGCGAGCCTCGAAGGGCGACGGCCCATTCTAGAAAAGCGCGGGACTGTCATCCTTCGAGGGCCGCTGCGCGGCCACCTCAGGATGACGGGAAAGCCAATCCGCTTGGACAATCGCCCAAAGCATGATTGACCCTTGACCCGACTGTTACATTCATAGTTCAACGCCACAAGCGGATGGCTTTTGAGCGCCGTTATTTATTGGAGCGACTTGCTATGGCTAAAAATTCCTCGCGCGCGATCGGCCGTCATCTTTTGCACATCCCGGGTCCCACCCCGATGCCCGACCGCGTGCTGCGCGCGATGGACACGCCGATCATCGACCACCGCGGCCCGGAATTCGCCAAGCTGGCCAAGCGCTGCCTCGAAGGCATCAAGACCATCTTCAAGACCACCAATCCGGTGATCATCTACACCGCGACCGGCACCGGCGCCTGGGAAGCCGCGTTGGTCAACACGCTGTCGCCCGGCGACAAGGTGGTGATGGTGGAGACCGGCCAGTTCGCCTCGCTATGGAAGACCATGGCGGAGAAGCTCGGCCTCAAGGCTGAGTTCATTCCAACCGACTGGCGCCACGGCGCCGACCCGGCCGCGGTTGAAGCCAAATTGCGCGAGGACAAGAACAAAGAGATCAAGGCGATCTGCGTGCTGCACAACGAGACCTCGACCGGCTGCCTGTCGCCGATCGCTGAAATCCGCAAGGCGATCGACAAGGCCGGTCACCCGGCGATGCTGCTGGTCGATACGATCTCCTCGCTGGCCTCGACCGATTACCGCCACGACGAATGGGGTGTCGACGTCACCGTCGGCGGCGCGCAGAAGGGCCTGATGCTGCCGCCCGGCATGTCGTTTAACGCCATCAGCGACAAGGCGCTCGCCGCCTCGAAGACGGCGAAGCTGCCGAAGTCGTTCTGGGGCTGGGACGACATGATTAACATGAACAAGATCGGCTTCTTTCCTTACACGCCGGCGACGCAAATGCTGCACGGCATGGCGGAATCAATCGACATGTTGCACGAGGAAGGCCTCGACAACGTGTTCGCGCGGCACGACCGGCTAGCCGAGGCCACCCGCCGCGCGGTCAAGCATTGGGGCCTCGAGACGATCTGCAAGGACCCGAAATATTATTCGCCGACGCTGACCGCGGTGCTGCTGCCGGACGGCCACGACGCCGACGCGTTCCGCGCGCTGGCGCTGGAGAATTTCAACATTTCCTACGGCGCAAGCTTCGGCCGTTTCACCGGCAAGATGTTCCGCATCGGCCACCTCGGCGACGTCAACGACGCCTCGATGATCGCCGCGCTGGCCGCCACCGAGATGGCGCTGCAGCTCGCCAACGTGCCGATCAAGAAGGGCGGCGTGCAGGCGGCGATGGATTATCTGGTCTCGCAGCACGGCGCCTCGGCGCGCAAGGCCGCGGAGTAAACCCGTCACCCTGAGGTGCGCGCTCTGGCGCGCCTCGAAGGGCGACGGCCCGAGCGCTGTGGCCATTCATCCTTCGAAGGGCCGCGCTGCGCGCGGCCACCTCAGGATGACGGATTGAGTTTTGGCATGCCGCCCCGTCGTTTCGACAATTGCCGAAGCGACTGCCAGTCGCTTTTAATCAGTGCCTGTTTCTTCGCGCGACTCCAGCCCTTCAATTTGCGTTCGGCGGCAATAGCGTCCGTTACCCGATCAAAATACTCCGACCAGACCAACCGAACGGTCGACGCGATTGCGTATATCCGGGTCGCACACCGGAATCATGCTCGGCAATTCGCGTGTTGAGGTCGCTCCCTGTTGCGCTACCCACGTATAATGAATCGTCGGCACAACGCTGCATGTACACGTAGGACCCCATGGCTACATTTCGGCCAACGCCAGCACGTTTTTTACGAAGTCCGCCACGACCTTGAGCGTTGCCTCAGGCGCTTCACGCTGCGGCGAATGCTTGACACCTGGCAGCAGCGCCATCTCGACCGGACAATAGCAGTCGCGCTGCGCCGCTTCGATCTGCGCGACCGTGCCATATTGATCGGCCTCGCCCTGCACGATCAAAATCGGCACGCGGATATAGCCGAGCTCCCCGGTGATATCCCATTTGCGGAAATCTGGATCGAGCCAGGCGTCGTTCCATCCGCGAAAGGCGTTGTCGGGGTCCTTGTGCCAGCGCGCCAGCTTGGCGCGCAGGTCGCCGGTTTCGTAAGCTTTCTTTGCTTCGGCGATCGAGGCGATGCCTTCGTCCTCGGTGAAAAAATGCGGCGCGACCAGCACCAGGCCCCGCACGCGATGATCCTGATGACTGCCGGCATAAATCGTCGCGATCGACGCGCCGTCGCTGTGGCCGATCAGCACGCCGTTCCGGAAGCCGATGGCGTCGAGCACGGCGGGCAGCGTGGCATTGGCTTCGCCGTTCATGTAGTCGAGCGACCGCGGCAGCGCCGCCGGCGAAGACTGCCCATAGCCGGCGCGCGAATAGACGAACACGCCGGCGCCGGTGGCCGCCTGTAACCTTTCGGGAAAATCGCCCCACAGCCCGACGCAGCCGAGCCCCTCGTGCAGCATCACCAGCGTTGGCGCCTGCTCGGGGCGAGGCCCGATCATGCGGTATTCGAGACGTTGCGAGCCGATGGTGAGGAAGCCGGAGTCGTTGAGCATTCGCGCTGACCTCGATCCGTCACCCTGAGGTGCGCGCCCTTGCGCGCC
>JBPCQM010000207.1:0-6733 GCA_050998115.1 Pseudolabrys sp.
ACCAATACCAGGGCTCGCGCAACGGCCGCGGCCTGCATTACACCGACGGCCACATGGTCGACATGTGGCAATGGAAGGCCTCGCGTGGCGGGCTGCTAGGCGAAGTTGATGACATGTACATCGGGCCGCCGCGGCAGCCGACGCCGAACGAGGTCGCGCTCGTCAACCGTTATCAGGCGGGATATTGGGGGGATCCCGGCGACACGCCCTACACCTATAACTTCAAGCTATTGAAACCTTCGGAGTACAACGGCGGCGCGGTGCCGATCCTGCGTCTGCCGAAGGATTACACGGCCATCAATAAGGGGATGGGACGCTGGAGCGATGACTCGAACTCAAGCGTCGACGACGGCTCGAAGTGGTGGATGTTCCTGGACGAAACCGTGCCCTATTCCGCCGAGGCAGACGCGAAAATCCCGATTGGCACCATCATTCCCGCGGTGCTCATCACCGGCAAACACGAGGGTGACCGGTACCATGTGAAGGGCGCCGCCCACTGGGCCGACGGACACTGGACGCTGGTGACGAGCCGTGATCTCAAGACCGGCAGCCAGTACGACCAGGACTTCGTGCCGGGCAAGCTGCTGTACATGTGGGTCGCCGTGTTCGACCATACGCAGACCCGCCACACCCGCCACACCCGGCCGGTACGGATCGTCGTGACGGAATAACGGCCCAATGAAGGGGGTCGGACCGGGTTGGGAAATAGCATCATGAGTAGCGGCTGCAGCGTGGTGATCAACGGTCATAGCGTCAGCGCGAAGCCTGGCGAGACCCTCGTTGATGCCGCGCTTGGCGGCTGGATGATCATCCCGCACGATTGCCGGTCCGGACAATGCGAAACCTGCCGGGTAACGGTTGTGGACGGCAGTGTCGATCCAAATGGCACCGCGGTGGGCCGCACGGTACTGGCCTGTCAGGCCACCGTTTGCGGGAATGCGGAAATTGCCTTCGACCTGCTGCCGGCTCCTAAGAAAAGTAGAGGCGTTATCTCGGAGATAACCCCGGTGTCACCGGATGTCATCGAGGTCGTTGTCGCCTTGCCGTCTCCTTTCGAATATCGGCCGGGGCAGTATGTCCGTGCGAAGTTCTTTGGGTTTCCGGTGCGCGAGTATAGTCCGAGTTGCCGCCTCGACGGTGAATTAGACGAATATGAGATGGTGTTTCATATCCGGCGTCTGCGCGGCGGGCTTATTTCGACTCAGCTCGGCGCCACCATCCCCGTGGGACATCGCGTTCAAATCGAAGGGCCGTTTGGCCAGGCCTATCTTCGCGAAAGTGACGATCCGCTGGTGCTTGTCGCCGGCGGCACCGGCTGGGCGCCGATCTGGTCGCTGGCCCGCGCCGCGCGCTTGCAACAGCGCCACCGGCCGCTTTCAATTATCGTCGGTAGCCGCGACCCCGAAGGCTTTTACATGAAGCCGGCCATCGAATGGCTGATCGATGATGGGGTTCGCGACATCATCGCGACCAGTGAAATCGGCGCCCGCGACGGCGTGTTGGCCGGCCGGCCGACACACTATCTGCCGTTGCTGGGCCCCGAGGACACGGTCTACGTCGCCGGGCCATCCGGCCTCGTCAACGCCGTCAAACAAAAGGCGCGATGGGATTCGGCGCGCTGCTATGCCGATCCGTTCCTGCCGAGCAATCAAACGCCTTCGCTTGTCGACCGCGTGATGCAGTTGCTACGCAACGGTCGGCAATTGAAATCGACCGTATTTTCGCCGCGGCCGGCGGCCGTAAACCCCGGCCGCGCGCCTGCTCCGGTCGGCGCTCGCCGCGGACCGAGGACCGAACCGAAACCGCCAGCTTCAACGGAACGCCGTTACGGCGACGTAACACGCGAGACAAAGAACTAGCAGCAACGGCCTGCCGTCTGTCGAAAAAGCGACACGCCGGCGGCTGGCCGGAAAAACCAAACGGACGTCCGGTTATCGTCTGATCGGAACGCTACCCAGCGCGGAAATGACACTGTTCGATTTTTCCGTGCTGACAAAATTCACGAAATCACGCGCGTCGGGGGTTAGGGTCTTTTCGGTAAAAATGAGCGCCAGTTCCACGCTGGATGGATAACCATCGTCGGTCGGTTGATGACCGTCGATCTTGAGGACCGTCAGGCCTCGCTCAAGCGATTTATGGAAGGGTCCAAACCCGATCGCTCCTGGAACGTCTCGCGTCGTCTCGACTGCTTCCTGGGTGGTGGTAGCGGTTTTTGATTTTTCTGTGATCGCGAGATCCTTCCAGCCGGGCATCGATGCACGGAGCACGGCCAGCGTGCTGTCGGTATCTTCGCGCCGAACGACTCTTATCCGCAGGTCGTTGCCACCGAGCTCTTTCCAATTGGTGACGCGGCCGGCGTAAATGTCCAGAAGTTGCGCGGATGTCACGGATGTTACTCCGGCGCCGGGATGCGTGAAAAAACTGGCGGGGAGTCGCGCGATCGGCTGGTAGCGAATGCCGCTCGCGATTTCAGCATCGGTGAGCTTTCGCGCCACCCGGCTCAAAATAGACTTTCCAGAGCCGACCGCGGCGATCCCTCCGCCGGACCCGATGCTTGGCGGTATCACAACGTCGACGGACTTATGTTGTTCGCTGAATGCCGAACCGAGCGCCCGCAACACTTCCATGCCGTCGCCGGTCCCTACAATGTCTAATTTGGCCGTCTCGGCAGAGGCTGGACTGAGCGCGCAATAAATCCAGCCGGCGAAGCACAGCAACTTCCAATTTGCGCGCCACATGTTCTGACCTCTCATCGATGTTCAGGGGTTTCGTTGGTGAATATGCGCATATGAGATGAATCGTTCGTTACACGCGTCAGGGTTTCCAAGGTGTTAAAATCCGCGCTCGCAATGCGGTCTTTGATGGTGGCCAGGCGCTGCCGGGCAAGAACCGTCAACCTACCGAGCATTGTATTTCTCAGCGTTCATACGATCTTTATGGAAAGCATCGAACATCGGGGACCGATACCCGGATTATTCAGCCTGATGCCGGCAGGCGGCGTCGCAGTGTGCCCGCGTCTCTAGAATGATTTTCGACAAAGCTATTTCCGGCAGCGGCCGATTCTCCCGCTATCAGAATCTGGTGCGCTCGCGATTGTGTCGCGCGCCGTCGATTCGGACGCGACTCGTGGCGATTGTCCTTGCCACTGGCTTGATCGCCTTTGCATTGATCGGTGGAATCGCTCTTATCCGGCTTGATCTCGGCTTAAAAGTTCAGGCGGATGCCTTCGGGAGTTGGTCCGAACAGCAACTCGCGGATCGGCTCGATGGCGAAGCGCAATTGGCGCGAGCCCGCCTCGAAGTTTTGGGGGCGGAAATGTCGCAATATCTTCGGCAAGTCGCGCAACGTTCGGATGTCGCCAAGGCGGTTGCCTCCGCAAATGACATCACCATCCGAGAGCTGCTCATTCAAGTTTTGACGACATCAGACATACGAGGTTTAATCGCGGTTGACGAAGCCGGCCGCGTGATTGGCGCCAACGCGCCGCCGGACCTGCTGGCGGTAAATGCCAATATCCAAGCCTTAATCGGAAACGATCTTCGACGCGTTCTGAAAGACAACAACCGGTCGCGACCGCACGGGTATGAAGCCGTCGGCGAATTACCACCCGCTCTATTGGCCACCTTGAACTGGGCCGCGCGTCTGCCGATTGCTCATATTTCACTTGAGCCAGTGTTCGATGAGTTTGGCGAATTGATCGGAG
Source organism: Pseudolabrys sp. (assembly GCA_050998115.1). Lineage (GTDB taxonomy): Bacteria > Pseudomonadota > Alphaproteobacteria > Rhizobiales > Xanthobacteraceae > Pseudolabrys. The sequence continues at coordinate 3,704 of JBPCQM010000207.1, forward strand.
CGTTAGTTGCGATCCGCCCGCTGGCGAAGGTCGAACCCACGCTCGAGCACTTTTCAACGCTATCTAATGCGGGAGTTGTCGTGCTGCAGGGCGGCGAGATTGTCTCTGCCGCGGGGCCAGCAAACGTGAAATTTGCGGCGGTAGAGCCAGGCGCTCACGCATTGGCGCGATCCAGTGACAAAGCACACGTGGCCCGTTGTGCGGAATACGAAGGATCGTTGAAAGTTTGCACGTTCACCGATGCTTCGGTGCTGAGGTCGACGCGCGACAGGGTTTTTAAGATTGGAGCCGAGCAAACGCAGTTCCTGATGAGGCAATTTCTGATCTCTGCCGCCGCGACACTAGGGTTTCTTGTTGTCGCGATATTGTTCGGCGTGAGACATGCGATGCGGGGGCTTTCCACGCTGGCGTCCGCGGCGAACGCCGTTGCCGGCGGCGATGTAAACGTTCCATTCAAGGCGCAAGGGGTTGGCGAAGTCTATAGTCTAAGCGTCGCGTTCGAGCAGATGTTGGCCAATCTTCGCGCGAGCATGAAAAAAATCAGTGAGCTCGCGTTCTTTGACACGGTAACGGGCCTGTCGAACCGTGAGAAAATCAGAACCGACGCCGTAGAGATCATCCGCCGGTCAAAATGCGGGACGCTTTTTTTCATCGATCTGGATGGGTTCAAGGCTATCAATGATACCTTCGGTCACAGAACAGGCGACCTATTGCTGAAAAATGTAGCGGGCCGCTTGACTGAGTCACTGGCCAAAAAGATGAACGGCATCCCCGGCCCGCGACCAACCATCGGTCGTGTTGGTGGAGACGAGTTTGTTGTGCTGGCACCGGGCGTCGAAGACGAGACGACTATCTCGGATATCGCGAAGTATTTAATCCAGGTCTTAAGGGCCGCGGCCGAAATACTTTCACCATCTACACCCAGGAGATTGGGGAATCCGCCAAGGAGCGAGTTTTCCTGGAAAGTGAACTCAGGAACGCCATCCGTTGCGACGGATTGAATGTTCACTACCAGCCCAAGGTCTCCTGTCAGGATGGCCGCGTTTGCGGCGTGGAAGCGCTGGTCCGATGGATGCATCCCCGGCTCGGAAACATCCCACCGGACAAATTCATCGGGATCGCCGAGGAAGCGGGACTTATTGGCGACCTCGGCCGTCTTGTCTTGAGACGCTCGCTTGCTGAAATCGGCAAGCTGATCGCCACCGGCTCCGATATCGTATTGGGCGTCAACGTGTCGGCAGTGGAATTGGAAGATCCGCGCTTCTCAGCTCAGGCGCTGGGCCTGCTTCACGAAATGAATTTTCCACCCAACAAACTTGAGTTTGAAATCACCGAATCGGTTGCGATGCGCGACCCCAAGGCAGTTTTTCAACGCATCGCAGGCCTGCGAAAGCACGGCATTCGCTTTGCGATTGACGACTTCGGCGCCGGGTACTCGAATCTGGCAATATTGGCGCGACTGCCGGTCGACGCCCTTAAGATCGATCGGTCTCTGATTACGGATGTTTCCAGAGATGTAGAGAAGCAGACGATCGTGCGGATCACTTTGAGCCTTGCGAAGCAATTTGGTTTTGAGACCGTCGCGGAAGGCGTCGAAACCGCTGCCGACCTTGAGTTTATCGCCGGTGAAGGCGCTACCATGGTCCAAGGATTTTTCTTCAGTCCGGCGCTACCCTATGAAGAGATTGCTGCCGTTCTGCAGCCTCATCGGCTTGGCGAAATCGCGGGGAAATCGCCGACTGCCCAAACCATTGCGGCGCCTCGTATTGCGGCCAACGATCGACGGCCCGGCCGCGGACGTTAAGTCGTAGTGGTCAGTCGCGCAGTTTTGCGCGAAACACGTCCTTTCCGATGGCGAACGCGACGATGCCGCCCTCAGGCCCTGGCAGAAAACGTATCTTGTTCACGTAAAGTCCCATCTTGGCCTTGCGCCACGTCCTGCCGCCGTCGGTCGTTTCATAACCGCCGGTCGAGCCGCCGACCCAGCCGTGTGTTTCGGTCAGGAAATTGATGCCATAAGGAATCCACGCGCTATCCTTCGTGACGGTCAGCGGTTGCCAACTTTCTCCTCCGTCTTCGCGTAACCAACTTTGGCGCTGGGGAACGCCAGCTTCCAGTTGTTGTCAACGGCCCTCGGGCTTTCGAAGACCGCGCGCCATGTCGCGCCGCCATCGCTGGTCTTGAGGATGCGGGCGTGAGCTTTTTGCTCTTCAGAGTTGGTTGCTCCGGCGATAAAGCCAGTCTGCTCGTCGACAAAATGGATATCGAGGATCATGCCCGTCACAGCGCTCATGTCTCGCGATGCCCAAGTTTTTCCCTTGTCAAATGATTCCATCATCGCCGCCGGACCGCCGACGCGCCCGCCCGCGCGAATGGCCGCAACCTTTCCGCCGATCTTCAAGACGTCGATTGCACACACGCCTTTGACCTTCGGTCCTGCGGAGAGCACTACGGGCGACCATGTGCTGCCGCCGTCGTGCGTGACGTAGAGCGGCTCGGGGTCAGTCACATCTGGAAAGTATCCCGGCCCGACATTCCCAAGGAAGCCCGTCTTGCTGTCTATGAATTCGAGAGCGCGAACATAAGTGCCTGATTGAAACCAGAATTGCCTCCAGTGGCTTCCCGCGTCGCGCGTTCGAAACACGCGCCCGGTTCCGTTTCCGTACCAGCCCGTTTTGGCGTCCACGAATGAAATCGCGTCTTGCTTGATGTTCAGGGTATAGGGAATGGTTGGAAGCTTTTGCCATCGCTCTGCGGCAACCGCAGCCGATGAGCCTGTACCGAACGCCAGCAAAAATAGAGCAAAGAGCGCCTTTGTCGAATTGCCGGGAGATATCGCTGCCATCGTTCAAGCATAGCGTTGGAGCGGACGTCTGTCTCATTATCCGGCTTCGCCCGCTGACCTGTTGACGGCCCGGAACAAGACATGAGGACAGAATGCGCTAACCGTCTCGGCGTTTCGTTCAGCCGTGACTTTGCCGGCACTACCCAAAATGGTGGGCGCTGTAGGGATCGAACCTACGACCTCTC
>JBPCQM010000212.1:0-7127 GCA_050998115.1 Pseudolabrys sp.
CTTAAAGGTGATACATGCAGCCCTGCTCGCCGGCCCCGGGAGCGACACGTTTCTCGCTCGCACCGAGCGTTTTGAGCGCTTTCGGACCGGCTTTTTGGCGAAAACGGCCCCTTTACACGACGCCACGACGGCGCCGGCGGACTTGAAAGCGGAATAAGAACGGTATGAGTGAAACCAAGAGCCCTGGCGAAAAGAAATTGAGCGTGTCCGGCAAGACGCTCACGCTAAAGCCGCGCGCGGAAACCGGCGTGGTGCGCCAGAGCTTTAGTCACGGCCGCAGCAAGCAGGTGGTGGTCGAGAAGGTCAAACGCCGCATCATCGGCGGGCCGAGCGAAGCACGGGCGGAGCCGGCATCGGCCGAAGCGCCAAAGAAACGCGTCACAACCGCCAGGGCGCCCGCTGCGCCGGCCGCTCCAGCAACTGCGCCGGCCACAGAGGCGGCAAGACCGAAATCTTCCGGCGTCGTGCTGCGCACGCTGACCGAAGAAGAGCGTAGTGCCCGCGCCCATGCGCTGGCCGACGCCCGCACGCGCGACGCCGAAGAGCGCAAGATCGCCGAGGAAGAAGCGCGCCGCCGCGCCACCCGCGAATCGACCGATCGTACCGAGCGCGAGGCCGCGGAGAGCCGCAAGCGCGAGGAAGAAGAGCGTCACAAGCGCGAAGAGGAATCCAAACGCAAGGCCGGCGAAGTTGCCAAGAAGCGTTTCGGTGAAGACGAGGCCAAGAAGGCCGGACCCGGCGGCCGCATGGTCGCCGAGGCCGAGGATGAAGATGGGCCGCGCACCTCACGCCGGCCCGGCGGCGCACGCACCATCGTTCCGGCGCGGCCTGCCACGCTGCGCCCGGCGGCGGAAAAACAACGCGGCCGGCTTACCGTAATCACAGCGTTGCGCGCCGACGAAGTGCGCGAACGCTCAGTCGCGTCATTCCGCCGCCGCACCCAGCGCCTCAAGGGTCAGGCGTCCGCCGAGCCGAAGGAAAAGCTGGTTCGCGAAGTCACCATTCCGGAGGCCATCACGATTTCCGATCTCGCCAACCGGATGTCGGAGCGGGGCGTCGACGTGATCCGCATGCTGATGCAGCAGGGTCAGATGTTGCAGATCAACGACGTGATCGACGCAGACACCGCGCAACTGATCGCTGAGGAAATGGGCCATTCGGTACGCCGCGTGGCTGAGGCCGACGTCGAGGAAGGCCTGTTCGATGTTGTTGACGAGCCGGGCGAACTTGCGCCGCGCGCGCCGGTCGTCACCGTGATGGGTCACGTCGACCACGGCAAGACCTCGCTGCTCGACGCCATCCGCTCGACCGAGGTCGCGGCCGGTGAGGCCGGTGGCATCACCCAGCATATCGGCGCTTATCAGGTCACCGCGCCATCCGGCGCCAAGATCACCTTCATCGACACGCCCGGCCATGCCGCCTTCACCGCGATGCGCGCGCGCGGCGCCAAGGTCACCGATATCGTCGTGCTGGTAGTGGCCGCCGACGACGGCGTGATGCCGCAGACCATCGAAGCGATCAATCACGCCAAGGCAGCGAAAGTGCCGATGATCGTCGCCATCAATAAAATCGACAAGACCGATGCCAAACCGGATCGCGTGCGCACCGATCTGCTGCAGCACGAAGTGCAGGTCGAATCGATGGGCGGCGAAGTGGTGGACGTCGAAGTGTCCGCCACCAAGAAACAAAACATCGACAAGTTGCTCGAAATGATCGGACTGCAAGCCGAAATTCTCGATCTCAAGGCCAGCCCGGAGCGCGCCGCCGAGGGCACGGTGATCGAAGCCAAACTCGACCGCGGCCGCGGTCCGGTGGCGACAGTACTGATCCAGCGCGGCACGTTGCGGGTCGGCGATCTGGTGGTGGCCGGCGCCGAATGGGGCCGCGTGCGCGCGCTGGTGTCCGATCAAGGCACGCCGGTTGATACCGCTGGCCCCTCAACGCCGGTGGAAGTGCTTGGATTCTCAGGCACGCCCGACGCCGGCGACCGCCTCGCCGTAGTCGAAAACGAGGCGCGTGTCCGCGAAGTGACTGATTATCGCGCCCGCCAGAAGCGCGAAAAGGCGGTGGCGCGCTCGACCGGCATGCGCGGCTCGCTCGAGCAGATGATGGCGCAAGCCAAAACCTCGGGCCGCAAGGAGTTCCCGCTTATCATCAAAGCCGATGTGCAGGGCTCGCTGGAAGCCATCAACGGCGCGCTCGACAAGCTCGGCACCGACGAGGTGGCGGCGCGCGTGCTGCATGATGGCGTCGGCGGCATTTCAGAATCCGATGTGACGCTGGCGGAGGCCTCCGGCGTTCCGATCATCGCTTTCAACGTGCGCGCCAACAAGGAAGCGCGCGCGGCGGCCGAACGCGGCGGCATCGAGATCCGCTATTACAACATCATCTACGACCTTGTCGATGACGTAAAAAAGGCGATGTCGGGCCTGCTGACGCCGGAACGACGCGAGACCATGCTCGGCAACGCGCAAATTCTGGAAATCTTCGTGGTATCCAAGGTCGGCAAGATCGCCGGTTGCCGCGTCACCGACGGCAACGTGGAGCGCGGCGCCAATGTGCGGCTGATCCGCGACAACGTGGTGATCCACGAAGGCAAGCTCAGCCAACTCAAGCGGTTCAAGGACGACGTGAAAGAAGTCGGCGTCGGACAGGAATGCGGCATGGCCTTCGAGAACTACCAGGACATGCGGCAGGGCGACGTGATCGAATGCTACCGGGTGGAGACGATTCAACGCTCGCTGTGAGTCCAATTCTCACGCGCGCGTAGCTTAGGCGGCCATCTGCAACCAACATCGTCATGCCCGCGAAGGCGGGCATCCAGCTCTTTCTTTAGCAAGCGCTGGATCGTCCGCCTTCGCGGACGATGACACCAGAGACCGTACCATGCGTAAAAGGAAAAACAAACGCGACACTACTCCCGGAGGCTCGCAGCGCCAATTGCGGGTCGGCGAGTTGGTGCGCCACGCGATGGCGGAACTGCTCACCCGCGGCGACGTGCACGACCCGATGCTCGAAGGCCATGTGATCACGGTGCCGGAAGTGCAGATGGCCGCCGACCTGCGGCTCGCCACCATCTATGTGATGCCGCTCGGCGGCCGCGATGCCGGCGAAGTGGTCAACGCCCTTGAGCGCAACAAGAAATTCCTGCGCGCCGAGATCGCGCACCGCATCAACCTGAAATTCGCCCCCGATATCCGCTTCCGCGTCGACGAGCGCTTCGACGAGGCAGAGCGCATCGAGAAGCTGCTGCATTCGCCGGCAGTGGCGCGCGATCTCGGCAAAGACAACGAATGAATATCCAGGATAAGCCGCCGGGCGCGCCGACCGGACAATTCAAGCGCGAGAAGCGCGACGTGCACGGCTGGGTCGCGCTCGACAAGCCGGTCGACATGACCTCGACCCACGCGGTGAGCGTGGTACGCCGCTTGTTCACCGCCAAACGCGCCGGTCACGCCGGCACGCTCGATCCGCTGGCGTCCGGCTGCCTGCCGGTTGCGCTTGGCGAAGCGACCAAGACCGTTCCCTTCGTGATGGATGGCCGCAAGCTCTACCGCTTCACGGTGCAATGGGGGCAGGAGCGCGACACCGACGACGCCGAGGGCCGCGTCACCGAGCAAAGCGATACAAGGCCTGCGCTCTCGGCGATCAGCGCCTTGCTCCCCCGATACACCGGCACGATTTCGCAGACACCGCCCCGATATAGCGCCATCAAGGTCGAGGGCGAGCGTGCCTATGATCTCGCCCGTGATGGCGAACCGGTGGAACTAAGCCCCCGTTCGGTCGAGATTCATCGCCTCGCACTCGTTGCAATGCCCGACGAAAATCACGTGGTGTTCGAGGCCGAATGCGGCAAAGGCACCTATGTGCGGGCGCTGGCCCGCGATTTCGGCCGGGAATTGGGTTGTTTCGGCCATGTCAGCGCGCTGCGGCGGGTTTCGGTCGGCCCGTTCGGCGAAAAAACCATGATTTTACTGGCGGATCTGGAGGCGCTGTGCCAGAAAGCCGCCGCCGGTGAGGGTAGCCTCGCCGACGCTCTGCTGCCTGTTGAGACCGCGCTGGACGACATCCCGGCGCTGGCCGTCAGCCAGGCAGACGCGGCAAGGCTCCGGCGGGGCCAGGCCGTTTTGTTGCGCGGACGGGACGCTCCCATCATCCGCGGCACGGTCTACGTCACCGCCGCAGGACATCTGCTGGCGCTGGCCGAAACCGACCGCGGCGAGATCATCCCGAAGCGCGTGTTCAACCTGTCCGGCCTGGTCGCCAGCGCCCGACGAAAATAAGGAACTGACCGATGTCGGTTACAGGCAGCCGCAAGGCTGAAGTCATCAAGTCTTATGCGACCAAGCCCGGCGATACCGGCTCGCCCGAAGTTCAGGTGGCGATCCTCTCCGAGCGCATCAACAATCTCACCGAGCATTTCAAGAACCACATCAAGGACAATCATTCCCGGCGTGGCCTTCTCAAGATGGTGGGACAGCGCCGCACGCTGCTCGATTATCTGCGGCGCACGAATGAGAAGAGCTACAAGGAATTGATCGAGAAGCTCAACATTCGCCGCTAGTTTGTTTCGCGCGGGAACGAGCCCGCGCGATTTCCGCGAGCGTATGCTTTTTTGCATTCGCTGTTTGGTCCGGCGGCAAGTGCGCCGCCCGACGTCAGGACGGGACGAAAGGGTTCGTCCGTCCGCCAGGCCAGGTTCCGATACGCCATGGCAGGATCGCAAGACGCTGTTGGCTCCCGTTCCGCGGTGACACGCGCCAGCCTCTCGCCATCTTGCTCATGGCTTTCGGGACATGCCGAAAACCAAGAAAGACAACTGCAATGTTCGATATCCATCGTGTTGAACTCGACTGGGGCGGGCGCAAGCTTGTCCTCGAAACCGGTCGCATAGCGCGCCAGGCCGACGGCGCCGTGCTCGCCACCTATGGCGAGACGACCGTCTTGGCTTCCGTCGTCGCGGCCAAGACGCCTCGTGAAGGCGTCGACTTTCTGCCGCTGACGGTCGATTACCAGGAAAAATTCTATGCCGCGGGCCGCATTCCCGGCGGCTACTTCAAGCGCGAAGGCCGGCCGACCGAAAAGGAGACGCTGGTCTCCCGACTGATCGACCGCCCGGTGCGGCCGCTGTTCGCCGAAGGCTGGCGCAACGAAACGCAAGTGATCGTGACGACGCTGTCGCACGATCTTGAAAACGATCCCGACGTGGTCGCGATGGTCGCCGCTTCCGCGGCGCTGACGCTGTCGGGCGCGCCGTTCATGGGCCCGATCGCCGCCGCGCGCGTCGGCTTCACCAACAATGAATATGTGCTCAATCCGACACTTGAAGAGATGAAGGAGAGCCAGCTCGACCTCGTCGTCGCCGGCACCCACGACGCGGTGATGATGGTGGAATCCGAGGCCAAGGAGCTGTCCGAGGAGATTATGCTCGGCGCAGTGATGTTCGGTCACCGGCATTTCCAGCCGGTCATCCAGGCCATTATCCAGCTGGCCGAGAAGGCCGCGAGGGACCCGCGCGACCATCAGATCCCGGATAACTCGGCCATGGAAAAGGAAATGCTTGGCATCGCCGAGAAGGAACTGCGCACGGCTTACGCCATCCCGCGCAAGCAGGAGCGCCAGAACGCCGTCGCCGCGGTGAAGAAGAAGGTCATGGACCACTATTTCCCGGCAGGCGCGGAACCGGCCCACGACAAGCTCAAGGTCGGCGGCGTATTCAAGGAGCTCGAAGCCAAGATCGTGCGCTGGAACGTGCTCGACACCGGCAAGCGTATCGACGGCCGCGACCTCAAGACCGTCCGCAACATCGTGGCTGAAGTCGGCGTGCTGCCGCGAGCCCACGGCTCGGCATTGTTCACCCGCGGCGAGACCCAGGCGCTGGTGGTCACCACGCTCGGCACCGGCGAAGACGAGCAATATATCGACGCGCTGCAGGGCACCTACAAAGAGACGTTCTTGCTGCATTACAATTTCCCGCCTTATTCGGTCGGCGAGACCGGCCGCATGGGCGGCACCAAACGCCGCGAAATCGGCCACGGCAAGCTGGCGTGGCGCGCGGTGCATCCGATGCTGCCGTCGAAAGAAGAATTTCCTTACACCATCCGCGTGGTGTCGGAGATCACCGAATCGAACGGCTCATCCTCGATGGCCTCCGTCTGCGGCGCTTCGCTGTCGCTCATGGACGCCGGCGTGCCGCTCAAGCGGCCGACCGCCGGCATCGCGATGGGCCTCATCCTTGAGGGCGACCGCCACGCCGTGCTGTCCGACATTCTTGGCGACGAGGATCATCTCGGTGACATGGACTTCAAGGTGGCCGGCACCGAAGGTGGCATCACCTCGCTGCAGATGGACATCAAGATCGCCGGTATCACCGAAGAGATCATGAAGACGGCGCTCGCCCAGGCCAAGGACGGTCGTTTGCACATCCTCGGCGAAATGTCGAAGGCGCTGACCTCGGCGCGCGCCGAACTTGGCGAACACGCGCCGCGCATCGAGATGTTCAAGATCCCGACCGACAAAATCCGAGAAGTGATCGGCACCGGCGGCAAGGTAATCCGCGAGATCGTCGAGAAGACCGGCGCCAAGATCAACATCGAGGACGACGGTTCGGTGAAGGTGGCGTCCGCCAGTGGCGAGGCCATCAAGGCGGCGATCAACTGGATCAAGTCGATCGCCTCCGATCCGGAGCCCGGCAAGATCTACGAGGGCACCGTGGTCAAGGTGATGGACTTCGGCGCCTTCGTGAACTTCTTTGGCGCCAAAGACGGCCTGGTTCACACCAGCCAGCTGGTGCCGCATCGCGTTAACAAGGTCAATGACGTCGTCAAGGAAGGCGACAAGGTCAAGGTCAAGCTGCTCGGCATGGACGAGCGCGGCAAGGTGCGGCTGTCGATGAAGGCGGTCGATCAGGCCACCGGCGAAGACCTCGAAGCCAAGCAGCAACAGCCCGCCCAGGCGGCCGGCGGCGCTGCCGAATAAGTTTAGACGAACGAGGAAACGAAAAGGGCGGCTTTCGAGCCGCCCTTTTTGCGGCCCGCACGCAATTATGCGGCGTCTGGAGTGACAGCGGGCTGCTTTCGGCATCAAATCGGGTCATGACCTCGCCAGCCGAATGTCTTGCCCGGTTT
>JBPCQM010000236.1:0-5730 GCA_050998115.1 Pseudolabrys sp.
TTTTAACGGCGCGAGTGCGCGGGCGCTGACAACATGAACCTCGGTCATGAATCTGTCCCCAAAATTCTCGATTCGCTGCGCGTGTACCGTCACCGGGGCACCGGTAATGCGCGCCGCTTCGCGCAGAAATGCCGCCTTTTTCCCATTGCTTTCAACGGCATGAACCATCGCGCCGGAGATCGGCGCCAGCGCGCAGGCAATCGGAATCCCCGGAAAGCCACCGCCGGAACCGAGATCGACCCAGATTTTCGCGCCGGGCGCCAGATCGATGAGCTGCAGCGAATCGGCGACGTGGCGGGTCCACAGAGTTGGCAGCGTCGATGGCGCCACCAGGTTGGTGGTCGCCTGCCATTTCAGCAGCAGTTCGACGTAGCGGTCGAGCCGATCTTCGGTTTCACGGGAAACCGGCGTGATCGCCAGAGCCTTTGCTTTATCGGCGGCGAGCGCGCTCAAGCGCGTTTCGCGGCGGGCTTTTTGCCGCGGCGCAGATGCGCGACCAGCAGCGTCAACGCCGCCGGCGTGACGCCATCGAGCCGGCCGGCCTGGCCGATGGTGCGCGGCCGGTGCGCAGTGAGCTTTTGCTTCGCTTCGTTGGAGAGACCGGACAGCGCCGCGTAGTCGAGATCGTCCGGCAAAGCGAAGGCCTCGTCGCGGCGATAGGCCTCGATATCGGCGGCCTGGCGTGACAGATAAACTTCGTACTTAGCGTCGATCTCGACCTGCTCGGCGACTTTCGCGGAGAATTCGCCAAAGCGCGGCCAAGCCTTCGCCAACGCCGCGATATCGATGTCATTGTATGAGAGCAACTCGTAGGCGCTGCGCCGCTGCCCATCCTTATTGAGCGCGATGCCGTGGCGCTCCGCTTGTTTCGGCGTCAGCGACACCGATTTTGCGAAAGCGCGCGCATCATCAAGCGCCGACATCTTTGTCGCGTGGAACGCCGCGCGCTCGCCGCCGACGCAGCCGATCGCGATACCCTTTCCGGTCAGCCGTTGATCCGCATTGTCGGCGCGCAGCGCCAGCCGGTATTCGGCACGCGAGGTGAACATGCGGTAGGGCTCAGAAACACCGCGCGTCACCAGATCGTCGATCATGACGCCAATATAAGCCTGTGCGCGGTCGAACACGATTGGCGCACCGCCGCCGGCGCTTGCCGCCGCGTTCAATCCGGCGATCAGTCCTTGTGCCGCAGCTTCTTCATAACCGGTGGTGCCGTTGATTTGTCCGGCGAGATATAGCCCGCGCAATTTGCGAACCTCCAGCGTCGGATCGAGCTCGCGCGGATCGACGTGATCGTATTCGATCGCGTAACCGGGTCGCTTGATCGCCGCCTTTTCCAAACCCGGGATCGTGGCAACCAGCGCGCGCTGCACTTCCTCGGGCAGCGAGGTCGAAATGCCGTTGGGATAGACGGTGTCGTCGTCGAGGCCCTCCGGCTCCAGGAAAATTTGATGGCCGTCGCGCTCGCCAAACTTGACGATCTTGTCTTCGATCGAGGGACAATAGCGCGGGCCGCGTGACGCGATCTGTCCGGAATACATCGGCGAGCGATGCACATTGTCGCGAACGATCCGGTGCGTCGCCGGCGTCGTGCGGGTGATGCCGCATTCGATTTGGCGGTTTTCGATGCGAGCCGTGAGCATCGAGAACGGCTCCGGCGGATCGTCTGCGGCTTGCATTTCCAGTGCGCGCCAATCAATCGTGCGGCCGTCGAGACGCGGCGGCGTTCCGGTTTTCAAGCGGCCGAGCTGCAAGCCGGCGCGCTCCAATGTCAGCGACAATCCGACCGCCGGCGCTTCGCCGACGCGGCCGGCCGGCGTCTGTGTCTCGCCGATGTGAATGAGGCCGCGCAAGAATGTGCCGGTGGTGAGCACGACGGATTTTGTCGCAAACGTCCTGCCATCCTTGAGGGCGATTCCCCTCGCCTCAGCGTTCGCAAAGATGAGATCGTCGGCGTCGCCTTCGATCACCGTCAGATTTTTGATCTTGCGAATTTCGTCCTGCATCGCGAGCGCATACAATTTGCGATCCGCTTGGGTACGGGGGCCACGGACCGCCGGGCCTTTGCGACGGTTGAGCACGCGAAACTGGATGCCGCCTCGGTCGGCGACGCGGCCCATCAAGCCGTCGAGCGCGTCGATCTCGCGCACCAGATGACCCTTGCCGAGACCGCCGATCGCCGGGTTGCACGACATCGCGCCGATGGTGGCGAAACGATGCGTCACCAGCGCGGTTTTTGCGCCCATGCGCGCGCTGGCCGCAGCGGCTTCGCAGCCGGCGTGGCCGCCACCGATGATGATGACGTCGAATTTCTCGCTCATGCGCGGCGCTTGTAGCGAAGCGTCCGCATAGGGTCAAAGCGGGCTGGAAAAGCGGCTTATTATAGCTTGTAGGCGGTGCGGAATCCGCCCCAGTGCTTGCCATTGACGCGGATCGGGGCGTCGATTTCCTGCATCGTCACGGTGATGCCGTTTCCCATGTCGCGCGGATAATTCTGAATCAGATACGGCCGCACCACGCGCGCCGCGGCGAGCCCTGCCCGATCGTCGAAGATCCTGCGATTGCGCGAATGCGCCATATTCCATGCCGGATCGTTTGGACGCTGCTGCTGTGAATAGATTTTATTGTGCACCGGCAGATAGCCATTACGATCGACCGCCGCGCAAAACACCATCCGCCTGTCCGATGCAAGCAATGGCTCTTGAATCCCAGGCAACACGCTCTCAAGCCAATCGAGAAAGCGGGTGCGGTGTTGTTGAGGATTGGTATCGGGTATCGGCGCGTAGTCATTGTCGAATAGATTTTCGTGCGTGATGACGCGGCGCGCGACCGCGTCTTGGAAGAGCCGCGAGATTCTATCCGCGGTCGTGACCGCGCGCGCGATGAAATCTTTATTGTCTTCGCGGATCGCGTCGAGCTTGCGGGTCAGCGCGGCCTGCACTTCGCCAGCGAGATTGACGAATTGCAGGTGCAAGCCCAGATGCGAATGATTGACCAGCCGCAAAGCACAGGCGCCGACGCCGGCGATCTGTCCCTGCACGCTGTCACCGATTGAAATGCCGCGCGCGTCATCGACGCGCATCAGGACGCCGCCTTCCGACAGATCGAATGTCTGCCCGCTGATCGCACCCGAACGCCAGTCGAGCGTGATGCCGAGATGGCACGGCAAGCGATCGTGCGCCCGACGATCGCCGAACTCGGTCTGGCGCAGAAAGATGACGCAACGTGTTTTCAATTTCTCGGCAAGATGCGCGACGTCTTTGCCGGATTGACCGACGCTGGCGCCATGTTTGGTGGCGCCGGCTGCGGCGCGCTCGATTTCGTTGGCGCCGTCGGCAACCGCGGCGACGAATTGCGAAGCTTGGCTGGCGCTACCGGACAGTTCGTTGATGGTCGCGACCTGTTGCTGGGTAGCGCCGGCGACGGCGCCGAACAGCGGACGGATAGTGTCGATCACTTCGGTAATTTTGTGAACCGCGACAATTGAGGCGCCGGCATCTTTTTGCAGTGACGCGATGTTGGTTTTGATTTCCGCAGTGGCGCGTTGGGTCTGCACGGAAAGCGCTTTGACTTCCGCCGCAACCACCGCGAAACCGCGGCCAGCGTCACCGGCGCGCGCCGCTTCGATAGTGGCGTTGAGCGCCAGCAGATTGGTTTGCCGCGCGATCGCCGCGATAAGATTGACGACGTTGCCTATCTCGGCGGACGAGCGCTGCAGGCCGTCGACGCTGCGGGTAGCGTCTTCGGTGGCGTTACCAGCGTTTTGCGCCAGGGCGTCAGCCTCACTGACCCGGCGCCCGATCTCGCCGGAGGCGCGAGCAAGTTCTTCGGTGGCTTGGGCGAATTGCTGGGTATCGCGCTTGGCATCCTGCGACTTGGCGGAGAGCTCTTCGGTGCGCGAGCGAATGGCGGCCAGGGTCTCGGAGGAGAAGCGGGCACCTTGCTGGACGATCTGGGCGGCCTGGCCGACTGCGCGGATCGCTGCGCCCATGTCCAGCTCAAGCAGGTCGATGGTTTCGCGGATTGAACTGTTCAAAGCCGAAGCGGAAGCGCCTGGAGCGAGCTCCAGGACACCAGGCATGGGTTCTGCCGCGATTGTTCTGATGGCCATAAATTCGAGGGGGGAAGCTTGCGAAAATCGGTTGATCGCCCTCAAATAGCATCGCGTTTTATGATTAAGCGCGGGTTAAAATGCCGGTTTTGCAGGTATATTTCTGATGTTTCACGTGAAACATGCCCCTATGATCGCGACCTCGGCCGTTGTTTCACGTGAAACACCGCATTGTCGGCCCCGAGCATCGCGCCTGCTCGCCGCTATTCTGCATCGTCTAGCCGGTGTTCTGCATTCCTCTATTTGCCGATGCAAAAATCCCGGAAGATCACATCAAGAATATCCTCCACGTCGATCCGCCCGGTCAGCTTAGCGAGCGCCTGGGCGGCCAGCCGCAGCTCCTCAGCCAGCAGGTCCTCGCGGACGGCAACAGGAGGCTGCTGGGAACGATGCAGCGCCTCCTGCGCCGCCTGAAGCTGTGCACGATGGCGGGCTCGAGTGATTAGCGCTGGCTCGGCGGAGCCAAGAAATTCGCGCGCTTGGGCCGCAAGGTGAGCGATGAGATCAGGGATGCCGGCGCTGGTCGCAGCAGAGACAGGCAGGCAATTCTTTGAAATGAACTTATTTTCATTACAAGTGAACTTAGTTTCATTTACTTGAACACGGCTCGTCGTAAAGGAACCTTTAAGAGGTGTTAACGATTGATTACTGGACTTCGGTTCATTCTTAATGGTGCTGGATTCATTCCTTGATCCTACCAAATCTATTTTATTTTCAATGAGCCAGACATCCGCCTCGGACGGAGGAGCGGACGCGCTCGACAAGTCGCTGGAATCGACCACCCACAGGATCAAATCCGCCTGTGCGGCGCGTTCGCGCGCCCGCCGCACGCCCTCCATCTCAATCGGATCGTCGGTTTCGCGAATGCCCGCAGTGTCGAGCAGCGTCACCGGATAGCCGTCGAGATCGAGATGCACCTCGATGACGTCGCGGGTCGTGCCGGCAAACGGCGACACGATCGCCGCCTCGCGCCGCGCCAGCCGATTGAGCAGCGTCGATTTTCCCGAATTCGGCGGCCCGGCAATCGCAACGATCATTCCCTCGCGCAGCCGCTCACCGCGGTTGCCCTGCGCCAACACCGCGCCAATCTCGTTGAACAACTCGCGCACGATCGCCAGCGCCGGGGATAGCAAATCTTCCGGCACGTCCTGGTCGGAAAAATCGATGCGCGCCTCGACCAGCGCCAGCGCCGCGATCAGCCGTTGCCGCCAATGCTCGGCGCGGTCGCCGAGCAGGCCCTTGAGTTGGCGCAACGCCTGGCGCCGCTGCGCCTGCGTCTCCGCCATCACCAGATCGGCGAGGCCTTCGACTTTGGTGAGATCGAGCTTGCCGTTCTCAAAAGCGCGACGGGTAAACTCGCCTGCCTCGGCCGGACGCAAGCCTTCAATCTTGCCGAGGGCCGCCAGCACGCCGGCGATCACCGCCCGGCCGCCGTGCAATTGCAGCTCGGCGGTGTCTTCGCCGGTTTCGCTGTTCGGGCCGGGGAACCACAGCACCAGCGCCTGATCGATTTCTTCGGGTGGGTTTTGGCTGCCGTCGCGCACGATGGCGAGCGCCGCCTGACGCGGCTTTGGGGTGCGGCCGCTCAGCGCTTCAAGCGCCGCGCCGGCGCGCGGGCC
>JBPCQM010000015.1:0-5701 GCA_050998115.1 Pseudolabrys sp.
GGATCAGCCGCGGGCCGCCTATGGGTCCGCCGAGGTCCCACGGCGGCGCGGTCATTCACCGTGCGCATCGTGAGCCGCACGGCGATCACGCGCCTGCCGAGCCGGCCGCGGTGGGCTCGCGGACCGCCGAGCTGATCACCACGACGCTGCTGATGATCTCGATGGTCCTGTCGTGGGCCGCTTTCGTCCAGGTCGGTTTTGCGCATCAGGATGCGCGGGTGCCGATCATGACCTGGATGACGTCCGGCGATCTCAAGGTCGAGTGGTCGCTGCGCATCGACACGCTCACCGCCGTGATGCTGGTGGTAGTGAACACGGTGTCTGCCTTCGTTCACCTCTATTCAATTGGATACATGAACGAGGACCCTTATCGGCCGCGGTTCTTTGGCTACTTGTCTATGTTCACCTTCGCCATGCTGATGCTGGTGACAGCGGACAACCTGGTACAGATGTTCTTCGGCTGGGAGGGCGTCGGGCTCGCAAGCTATTTGCTGATCGGGTTCTGGTATCACAAGCCGGAAGCCAATGCGGCAGCGATCAAGGCCTTCGTCGTCAATCGTGTCGGCGATTTTGGCTTCGCGCTCGGCATCTTTGCGGTTTATGCGCTGGTCGGCAGTGTCGACCTCGACACCATCTTCGCGCAGGCGCCGTCGCTGACTGGCAAAACGATCGGCCTGTTCGGCTGGCAGGTCGATGCGCTAACGATCACCTGCCTGCTGCTGTTCATGGGCGCGATGGGCAAGTCGGCGCAATTTTTGCTGCACACCTGGTTGCCCGACGCGATGGAAGGTCCGACGCCGGTGTCGGCGCTGATCCATGCCGCCACGATGGTGACGGCGGGCGTTTTCATGGTGGCGCGGTTGTCGCCGCTGTTCGAACTGTCGCCAGACGCACAGGTTTTCGTCACCTTTATTGGTGCCACCACGGCGTTTTTTGCCGCTACCATCGGCCTAGTGCAGAACGACATCAAGCGCATCGTCGCCTATTCGACCTGCTCGCAGCTCGGTTACATGTTCGTCGCGATGGGGGTTGGCGCCTATTCTGTTGGCATGTTCCACCTGTTCACCCATGCGTTCTTCAAGGCACTGCTGTTCCTCGGCTCTGGCTCGGTGATTCACGCGATGCATCACGAGCAGGACATCCGCCACATGGGCGGGCTGAAGGACCGTATTCCATTTACCTACATCGTGATGGTGATCGGCACACTGGCGTTGACAGGCTTCCCGCTCACCGCGGGCTATTTCTCCAAGGATGCCATCATCGAGGCGGCGTTCGTCTCGCATAATCCGATGGCGCTTTACGCTTTCATCTGCACCGCGGGCGCGGCGCTGCTGACCTCTTTTTATTCCTGGCGGCTGATCTTCAAGACCTTTCACGGTGAGCCGTACAACCAGCAGCATTACCGCGCCGCGCACGAAAGCCCCTACGTGATGCTGATCCCGCTCGGCTTTCTGGCGCTCGGCTCGGTGCTGGCCGGGCTGCCGTTCAAGGAAATCTTCGCCGGCCACGGTGTGGAGGGTTTTTTCCGCGAGTCGCTTACCTTCGGCAAGGACAACCACATCCTCGAAGAAATGCATCACGTCCCGATCAGCGTCGGCATTGCGCCGACCATTCTGATGGCGGTCGGGTTTGTGATCGCCTGGCATTTCTATATCCAGCGGCCCGACATCCCCGTTGAACTCGCGCGCCAACATGACGTGCTGTATCGTTTTCTGCTCAACAAGTGGTACTTTGACGAGATCTACGACGGGCTGCTGGTAAAGCCGACCAAGCGGCTCGGTCGACTGTTGTGGAAGGGCGGCGATGGCTATTTGATCGACGGCTTCGGCCCCGACGGCATTTCGGCGCGCGTGCTTGACATCACCCGCAACACGATCCGGCTGCAGACCGGCTATCTCTATCACTACGCCTTCGCGATGCTGATCGGCGCCGCCATCTTCATCACCTGGTTCATGTTCTCGATGGGGATGCACTAATTATGAACTGGCCGATCCTATCCGTCGTGACTTTCCTCCCGCTGGTGGGTGCGCTGTTCATCGCCTTCGTCAAAGGCGACGATTGGGTCGCCAAAGGCACCGCGCGCTGGGTGGCGCTGTGGGCGACTTTGGTTACCTTCGCGATTTCGCTAGTGATGGTCTGGCGGTTCGATCCGAGCGTAGCCGAATTCCAGTTCGCCGAAAAATATCCCTGGCTCGGCATCGCCAACTATCACATGGGCGTCGATGGCATTTCGCTGCCGTTCGTCATTCTCACCACAGCGCTGATGCCGATCTGCATCCTGGCGAGTTGGACTGCGATCCAGAAGCGCGTGCGCGAATACATGATTGCGTTTCTGGTGCTGGAAACGCTGATGATCGGCACCTTCTCGGCGCTCGATCTGGTGCTGTTCTATCTGTTCTTCGAGGGCGGCCTGATCCCGATGTTCCTGATCATCGGCGTATGGGGCGGGCCGCGTCGCGTCTATGCCAGTTTCAAGTTTTTCCTTTACACGTTGCTCGGCTCGGTTCTCATGCTGTTAGCCATAATGGCGATGTATTGGGACGCCGGCACCACTGACATTCCCGCGCTGATGCGTCACGGGTTTCCGCTCGGCATGCAGAAATGGGCGTGGCTCGCTTTTTTCGCGTCATTCGCGGTGAAGATGCCGATGTGGCCGGTACACACTTGGCTGCCGGACGCGCATGTCGAGGCGCCGACCGCGGGTTCCGTGATCCTCGCCGCCATTTTGCTGAAGATGGGCGGCTACGGATTCCTGCGATTTTCATTGCCGATGTTCCCGTCCGCCTCGCACGATTTCGCGCCTTTGATCTTTTCGCTGTCGGTGGTTGCGATCATCTACACCTCGCTGGTCGCGCTGATGCAGGAGGACGTCAAGAAACTGATCGCCTATTCCTCGGTGGCGCACATGGGTTTCGTCACCATGGGCATTTTCGCCGTCACCGCGCAGGGGATTGCCGGCGGCATCTTCCAGATGATCTCCCACGGCATCGTCTCGGGGGCGCTGTTTCTTTGCGTCGGCGTTGTGTACGACCGCGTCCACACCCGCGAGATCGCCGCCTATGGCGGGCTGGTCAACCGCATGCCGCTTTACGCTATGGTGTTCCTGGTGTTCACGTTGGCCAATGTCGGTTTGCCTGGCACGTCAGGCTTTGTCGGCGAATTCCTGACGCTGCTCGGCACCTTCAAGGTCAATACCAGCGTTGCCACGCTTGCCACCCTCGGCGTTATCTTGTCGGCCTGTTATGCGCTGTGGCTCTACCGCAAGATGATCTTCGGCCCGTTGGTGAAGCCGAATCTGATGGCGATTCGCGATCTCGGCTGGCGCGAGATCATTATCTTCTCGCCGCTTGTGGCGCTCACCATTCTGTTCGGCGTGGCGCCAAAGCCGGTACTCGATATATCGGCGGTTTCGGTCGTCCAACTGCTCGACAATTACAATCATGCTCTCGCGACCGCGAAGACCGCGGCGCTGTTGGTTCAGTGATGTACGTGACGAGCCTGCCCACGCAAATTTTCGAACTTTGGCCGATTTTGCCGGAAATCGTGCTGGCGATCGGCGCGATGGTGCTGCTGCTCGGTGGCGTCGTCAGCGGGGAAGGCAGCGCGCGGGGTA
The DNA here is from genome assembly GCA_050998115.1 of Pseudolabrys sp. GTDB lineage: Bacteria > Pseudomonadota > Alphaproteobacteria > Rhizobiales > Xanthobacteraceae > Pseudolabrys. The sequence continues at coordinate 3,614 of JBPCQM010000015.1, forward strand.
TTACCTGGTTGTCAGCGCTGCTGCTGGCAGGTGTCGCGCTGCTCGTTGTTATCGCGCCAACCGGCCGCCAGACGCTGTTTGGCGGCAGCTTGGTGATCGACGAATTTGCCCGGTTTCTCAAGATGTTGGCATTAACTGGCTCGGCCGGGGCGATCCTGCTGTCGCTCGATTATCTGCGGCAGGAGCGCCAACAGAAGTTCGAATACGGCCCGCTCATCTTGCTATCGACACTCGGCATGATGCTGCTGATCTCGGCGAACGATCTGATCGCGCTTTATCTGGGGCTCGAACTGATGAGTCTGGCGCTCTACGTCGTCGCCGCCTCGAACCGCGACAATATCCGTTCGACTGAAGCTGGTCTGAAGTATTTTGTGCTCGGCGCACTGTCGTCCGGCATGCTGCTATACGGCGCCTCGCTCATATATGGCTTCACCGGCACCGTGAGTTTCGGCGGCATCGCCAAGGTCGCGGGGCCGGGCAATATCGGCTTGATCTTTGGTCTGGTGTTCTTGTTCGCCGGTTTCTGCTTCAAGGTTTCCGCGGTGCCGTTCCACATGTGGACGCCGGACGTCTATGAAGGCGCGCCGACGCCAGTCACCGCATTTTTTGCCGCAGCGCCGAAAGTCGCCGGCATTGCGATGTTCGTGCGCGCTACCATCGTCGCATTCCCCGGCATCACGCAGCAGTGGCAGCAGATCGTGGTGTTCGTTGCGATCGCCTCGATGCTGCTCGGCTCGTTCGCCGCCATCGGTCAACGGAATATCAAACGCCTGCTGGCTTATTCCTCGATCGGGCATATGGGTTTTGCGCTTGTCGGGCTTGCCGCCGGTACGGCGGAGGGTGTGCAAGGTGTACTGATCTATATGGCAATCTACGTGGTGATGACGCTCGGCACGTTCGCGTTCGTGCTGGCAATGCGGCATGACGGCAAACTGGTCGAGGACATCAGCGATCTTTCCGGCCTTGCTCGCACCAGCCCCAGCGCTGCGTTTTTCCTCGCGCTGTTGATGTTCTCGCTGGCCGGCATTCCTCCGCTGGCGGGATTCTTCGCAAAATTCTATGTATTCCTCGCCGCCATCAAGGCCGGGCTCTATGTACTTGCCGTAGTCGGCGTTCTGGCGAGCGTGGTGGGCGCCTTCTACTACCTCACCATCGTCAAGATCATGTATTTTGATGAGCCGGTCGCCAAGTTCACGAGAATGCCAGCGTCACTAACGCTGGTCCTCGGCATAGCCGGGCTGCTCAACATCCTGTTTTTCGCTTATCCAGCGCCGCTGCTCGGCGCGGCCAGCGCAGCGGCCAAATCGTTGTTTTGAATGAACCGCGAAGCCACGGACTTGGCGGGGGTCCGGCACATAGCTTACGAAACGCTCGGCTCGACCAATGCCGAGGCGCTGGCGTGCGCGCGCGCCGGCGAGCGTGAACCGTTGTGGATTACCGCCCGTACGCAAAGCGCGGGACGCGGCCGCCGTGGCACTCGCTGGGTTTCGGCGCCGGGAAATTTGTTCGCCACACTATTGTTGAGCGATCCGGCGCGCGACGAGTTCAATCCGCAATTGTCTTTCGTCGCGGCCCTCGCTGTCCACGACGCGGTCACCGAGAGCGCGCCGCAGATTGGCGCGCTGACCAAGCTAAAATGGCCGAATGATCTCCTGATCGGCGGGCGAAAAGCCGCCGGGCTGCTGATCGAAGGCGAAAGTGAGCCGATAAATGCCGTTGCCATCGGCGTCGGTGTTAATTGCGCCAGTCATCCAGATGATACTGCCTATCCGGCTACCGATCTCGCCGCCGAAGGCGCGCGGATCAGCGCCGAAACGCTGTTTAGCGCGTTAATGAGGACAATGCAGCAACGCCTCGACCAATGGAATGCAGGGCAGAATTTCGGTTCGATCCGTGCCAACTGGCTTGCCCGCGCCGCTGGCGTTGGCGAACCGATCCGGGTCCGGTTGCCGGAACGCGAACTCGCCGGACGGTTTCAGGGATTGGATGACGCTGGCCGCCTGCTGGTCGCGCAGGATGGCGGCCACATCGAGCTTGTCACCGCCGGCGAGGTCTTTGCCCTGGGCGCGGGAGCTTTGCGATGAACGC
>JBPCQM010000021.1:0-21291 GCA_050998115.1 Pseudolabrys sp.
GCTGAAGAAAGTCACGAAGACGACGCCGCTGGTGATGTCGTCGCAATCCAGGCAAGGCGTGCCGGACGTGCTGCGCGCGTTGTGGCAGGTTATCGCCGCGGCGCGCGAGGGCGCGGACAAGAAGCCAAAAGAAGAGGCGTGGCAGCCGTAGTCGGTTTCGGCAGACACTTGCTTTCCATCCTTTACGACGTGTTTATTCGCGAGGCGCGGCAACGCCGGCGCGCCTTGGAATGCTCCCCGGTCTCGATTATGCTTTGCCCACCAGACGCATGAAGCGGGCCACGCAGAGCCCGCAGCGTACGGTGAGGCAGCAACGGGGAGACGGATCATGGCGGCTACAGCCACTACCTACGCGAAGATGTCGGCGTCCGATCACAGCACGCAGCTTCGCAAAGCGGTCATCGCTTCGACGATCGGCACCGCGATCGAGTGGTATGACTTCTTTCTCTACGGCACCGCCGCCGGACTGATTTTCGGCAAGCTGTTCTTTCCCAATGAAGACGCGCTGACGGCGACGCTCGCCGCCTTCGGCACCTATTTCATCGGCTTCATCGGCCGCCCGATCGGCGCCGCCATCTTCGGCCATTACGGCGACCGCATCGGCCGCAAGGCGACCCTGATCGCCACGCTGTTGTGCATGGGCATCGCGACATTCCTGATCGCCTTCGTGCCGACCTACGAGACGATCGGCATCTGGGGCGCGGTGATCCTCACGGCGCTTCGGATGCTGCAAGGCATCGGCGTCGGCGGCGAATGGGGCGGCTCGGTGCTGCTGGCGATGGAATGGTCGCGCACTCACGGGCAACGCGGCCTGGTGGCGTCGTGGCCGCAATTCGGCGTGCCGTGCGGCCTGTTCCTGGCGAACCTCGCGGTGCTCGCCTTCAGCCAATTGTCCGGCGACCAGTTCGCCATCTGGGGCTGGCGGATTCCATTCGCGCTGTCGATTATCCTGGTCGGCGTCGGCCTGTGGATCCGCCTCGGCATTCTAGAGACGCCGGTGTTTCAGGCGTTGCTCAACAACAAAAAGGTCGAGAAGACGCCGATCCTCGAGGTGATCAAGAGACAACCGAAGCAGATCATCCTGTCCGCCCTGCTGCGGCTGTCGGAGCAGGCGCCGTTCTATATCTTTACCGCGTTCATCTTCGCTTACGCGGTCGGCACCCTGCATATGTCGCGCAATTTGATCCTGAGCGCGGTGCTGGCCGCCTCCGTGGTGTCGTTCGTCACCATTCCACTGTCGGGCCACATCTCCGACCGCATCGGCCGCAGGAAAATGTACCTGATCGGCGCAGCGGTCACCGGCGTGTTCGGCTTCCTGTATTTCGGCATGGTCGACACCGCGGCGCCGATGTTGGTGTTCATCGCCATCGTGCTGTCGCTCATTCCACACGACATGCAATACGGGCCGCAGGCCGCGCTGATCGCCGAAGCGTTCACGCCCCGGCTGCGCTATAGCGGCGCCTCGCTCGGCTATCAGCTCGCATCGGTGATCGCCGGCGGTCCGGCGCCCTTGATCGCGACCGCCCTGTTCGCGTCCTACCACTCCGGCTATGCGATCTCGATCTACATCGCGGCCTGCGCCGTCGTGAGCCTGATCGCGGCGTCGATGATGCCGGACTACACCGGCAAAGACATCTCGATGGAATACGACGACTGATCAAACCATCGCCGCCATTGCGTCAAGGGCCCGGTTCTCCGCCCGGGCCCTTTTCATTGGCGCGCTCGGCCTGATAGATCATTCCTAATCGGAGAAGCCGCATGAAAACCCGCGCCGCGGTGGCCTGGCAGGCCGGCGAGCCGCTCAGCATCGAGACCATCGACATCGAAGGCCCGAAGGCCGGCGAGGTGCTGGTCGAGGTAATGGCGACCGGCATCTGCCACACCGACGCCTACACTTTATCCGGCGCCGACCCGGAAGGCCTGTTCCCCGCGATCCTCGGTCATGAAGGCGCGGGCATCGTGCGCGAAACCGGGCCTGGCGTCACATCGCTGAAAGCCGGCGACCACGTCATCCCGCTCTACACGCCGGAATGCCGGCAGTGCAAAACCTGCCTGTCGCGGCGCTCGAATCTCTGCACCGCGATCCGCGCGACGCAGGGCAAAGGCGTGATGCCGGACGGCACCTCGCGATTCAGGTGCGACGGCGACGCCGTATTTCATTACATGGGCTGCTCGACCTTCGCGAACTTCACTGTGCTGCCGGAAATTGCGCTCGCCAAGGTGCGCGACGACGCGCCGTTCGACAAGATTTGTTACATCGGCTGCGGCGTCACCACCGGGATCGGCGCCGTCATCAACACCGCCAAAGTCTGGCCCGGCGCCAATGTCGCGGTGTTCGGGCTCGGCGGCATCGGTCTTAACGTCATCCAGGGCGCCAAAATGGCCGGCGCCGGCAAGATCGTCGGCATCGACACCAATCCGAAAAAGCGCGCGATCGCCGAAAAATTCGGCATGACGCATTTCGTCGATCCGGCCGAAGTCGGCAAAGACAAGGTGGTGCAGGCGGTGGTCGATCTGACCAGCGGCGGCGCCGACTTCTCGTTCGAATGCATCGGCAATGTCAACGTGATGCGCCAGGCCTTGGAATGCAGCCATCGCGGCTGGGGCGAGAGCATCATCATCGGCGTCGCCGGCTCAGGCCAGGAAATCGCCACCCGCCCGTTTCAACTCGTCACCGGCCGTGTCTGGAAAGGCACCGCGTTCGGCGGGGCGCGCGGCCGCACCGACGTGCCGAAAATCGTCGACTGGTACATGGACGGCAAGATCAATATCGACGACCTGATCACCCACACCATGCCGCTCGACCAGATCAACCACGCCTTCGATCTGATGCACGACGGCCAATCGATCCGGAGCGTGGTGATTTACTAACCCGCCCTTCCCTTCCCTTCTCTAGCTGTCCTGATGTAGCCTTTCCCGAACGCAAGAACCGCAAATATCGGGGAAACTTCATGAAATCTTTCAAAGCCGCAGCCGCTTTCGCGTGCGCGCTTTTCGCAACCGCCGCGCTCTCCGCCGATTACCCGGCGCCGAAACAGGGCGAATGGATCGCCAAGGATTTCAAATTCCACAGCGGCGAAACGATGCCGGAGTTGCGGCTGCATTACACCACGGTCGGCGAGCCGTCGGGCCAGCCGGTTTTGGTACTGCATGGCACCGGCGGCTCGGCCGCCAGCCAGTTGACGCCTGCTTTCGCCGGCGAATTGTTTGGGCCGGGGCAGCCGCTCGACGCCACTAAATATTACCTCATCATTCCCGACGCGCTCGGCCACGGCAAATCCACCAAGCCGTCCGACGGCCTCAAGGCGAAATTCCCGCGCTACAATTATGACGACATGGTCGAGGCGCAGCATCGCCTGCTCACCGAAGGGCTCGGCGTGACGCATGTGCGGCTCGTCATCGGCAACTCGATGGGCGGCATGCAGACCTGGCTGTGGGGCGAGAAATTTCCCGGCTACATGGATGCACTGGTGCCGATGGCGTCGCAGCCGACCGCGATGGCGTCCCGCAACTGGATGCTGCGCCGGATGCTGCTCGAAACCATCCGCAATGACCCCGACTACAACAACGGCAACTACACCACGCAGCCGCGCTTTTTGAAGATCGCCAATGTGTGGTTCGGCATCGCCACCAACGGCGGCTCGATGGCCTATCAGAAGAACGCGCCGACCAACGAAAAGGCCGACAAGCTGGTCGACGCAAGGCTCGCCGCGCCAATGACGGCCGACGCCAACGACTTCTTGTGGCAGTGGGGATCGTCGGCTGATTTCGACGCCGCGCCGGGGCTGGAAAAGATCGAGGCGGCGCTGCTGGCGATTAACGCGGCCGACGACGAGCGCAATCCGCCGGAGACCGGAATCGAAGAGAGCGCGATGAAGCGCGTCAAGAACGGCAAGCTCTATTTGATCCCGGCCAGCGAGCAAACCTCGGGCCACGGCACCACCGGCAACGCCAGATTCTACGCCAAGCAACTTGACGCGTTGCTGAAGTCCGCGCCGCTCAAAGGAATGTAAGGGAGTCAAACCACGGCGTGGCGCGGCGCGTCACGCCGGTTTTCGTGCCTCCGACGTTGCGATCCAGATACCGGCGAACACCGCCACGAGGCCAACGGCCAAATTGAGCGTGACCGGCTCGCCGACCAGCACCGCGGCAAGCAGCGCCGCCGCCAGCGGGTTCAGCGTCATGGTGTTGGCAACCCGGATCGGCGAGGCGCGCTGCAGCGCCATCACCCACAGGATGAAGGCGATCGCCCCGCCACCGACGCCGAGATAAATACCGGCAATCCATTGCGGCAGTCCAAACTGCATCAGCACGGCGGCGCGGTCGGTCAGCAGTCCCACGACAACAAGTGCTCCCGCCCCCGCCCCCATGCCGACCGCGAGAAAACCGAGCGCGCTGGAGCGATGGATGAAAGGCCGCGACCACACATTGTAGAACGCCATGCACAACACGGCGGCCGTCATGATCAGTTCGCCGCGCCAGGCGCCCGGCGGCGCCGATGACACATCCGACGCCAGCGCGCCGAACACGCCGAGCACCGCGATGGTAACGCCCGCCGTCTTGCGCAGCGTCAGCGCCTCGACGCCGAGCAGCGCGCCGACCACCATCGTTTGCAGCGGCAGTGTCGACAGCGCGAGACTGGCGCGCGCCGCGGTGGTGTAGCTCACCGCGACATTGTAGAGCACGAAGAACAGGCCGAAGAAGCAAAGCCCCAAGGCGGCGACGGCGGGCCAGTCGGTGCGACGCGGCCAGCGCGCCCGCAGCCAGCGCGACCGGCAACACCACCAGAAACCCGATGCCCCAGCGCAGGATGGCGAGCGTCAGCGCGTCGGCATTGCCGACCAGATAGCGCGTCACCGCCGCTGCGGTGCCGCCGAGGCTGCTGGAGACGATGGCGATCAGCACGCCGAGCCGTTCGTTCAGGCGTCTCTCCTCGTCCGGCGGAACAATATCGCCGCGGCGAATGGAACTTAGTCGATTCGCGAAATGGCCGCATTGTCGCCCTCAAAGCGCGCCTTGGCGCGCCTACCGCGCGGGGCTGCAATCGACAGCGAGCGGGGATTTTCGAAATGAATGTGCATTTGTTGGCCGCGTTGAGCGGCGTTTTTGTCGTGCTTGGCTTTGCGCTTTTTTCGGCGCCTGCCGCGCGCGCCCAATCCGGCATTGCCTCGGTCTACGGCTATGACGGGCAGAAAACCGCGAACGGCGAGCGCGCCTCCTCGAAGGGGCTGACCGCCGCGCATCGCACGCTGCCGTTCGGCGCGCGCGTGCGCGTCACCAATAAACGCAACGGCCACAGCGTCGTCGTGCGCATCAACGACCGCGGGCCGTTCGTCAAAGGCCGCGTCATCGACGTGACGCCAGCCGCCGCGCATGCGCTCGGCTTCTCCGGCCTGGCGCCGGTCAGCGTCGAGCGGGTCAGCGGGTAGGCGCTCCTGCCGTTCGTCGATTTCTGACCCGCCGACGAACCTGTTAGTTCGCGCCATTGCCGGGTGACGGCGGCTAGCCCGCCGCATTACTCTGCGGCTCAATGGACCTTTTTCTAAGCGCCGGCATCAATCTGGGCGACGGCGAGCGCGGCGGACGCCCCGGCCGCGCGGTGGCGGGCCGCACGCTGCGCGTTCCCTTGCTCAACTACAAGGTCGTGGCCGAGGCGCAGCAGCGATTCAATTTCGAGTTGAGCCCGCGCCAAATCGAGGCCGCGCAGGGTTACGCGAAGGCCGCCGCCACCGCGCGCTTTACCAAGTCAAAAGAAACCGAAGTCCGCAATCTGTTCTTCCAGAAAATTCTCGGCGACGTGCTGGGCTACACCCAGGTAGACGCCGAGCCGCCCTACACCTTGGCGTTCGAGCGCACCATCCGGCGCGGCTCGGTGGACGTGGCGCTCGGCCGTTTCGGCGTCGCCGATGCCGAGCAAATTCTCGCGCCATTCGAGTTGAAAGGGCCGCTGACGACCGATCTCGACGCCATCATGCCGGGCCGCGGCATCAGCCCGGTGCAGCAAGCCTGGAATTACGCAATCGACGTGCCCGGCGGCTGCCGCTGGGTTCTGGTGTCGAATTGCGTCGAAATCAGACTCTACGGCTTCGGTCGCGGGCGCGACGCTTATGAGTTTTTCGATCTCACGACCATCGGCGATATCCGCGAGCTGGAGCGGCTTTGGCTGCTGCTCTCGGCCAAGCAACTCATCGGCGGCGGAACCGAAGCGCTGCTGGCGAAAAGCGACAGCGCCTACAAGGACATCACCGACGAGCTCTATGTCGATTACAAAAATCTGCGCGAGCACGTGCTGGCTTTCCTGACCGGCGCGGTTGACGGCCCCAAGCTCGCGATGTCGGCGGCGATTGAAGTCGCGCAAAAACTGCTGGATCGCATTTTGTTCGTCGCCTTTGCCGAACGCACCGACCTGCTTCCGGCCAGGCTGATTGAGCGCGCGTCAAATGCCCGCAACGAGTGGATGCCGGAGCCGTACTGGAAAAACTTTCTGGCGCTGTTTCGGGAAATCGACAGCGGCAACGAAGGCCGCGGCATCTGGGCCTATAACGGCGGCCTGTTCGCGCCCGATCCGGTCGCCGATACGGTTGTGCTGCCAGACGGCTTGACCGAACAGCTCGCAAAGCTCGCCAACTGGGATTACCGCAGCGACGTTCCGGTCACCGTGCTCGGCCATATTTTCGAGCAGTCGATCACCGACCTCGAAAAGCTGCGCGCGCTGAGCCGCGGCGAAGAGGCTCCCAAAGTCTCGAAACGCAAGCGCGAGGGCGTCGTCTACACACCGGATATCGTGACCCGTTTTCTGGTCGAGCGGACCATCGGCATCGCGTTGGCGGAACGCTTCGCCGCGTTGCTCGCCAAGCACGGCAAAATCGCGCCGGTCAATGGCGACCCCATCTTCGCCGCGGACGAAAAGGATAAGGAGCGCGCGTTCTGGCGCAACTACGCTGAGAGTTTGCGCGCCTTGCGGATCGTCGATCCCGCCTGCGGCTCGGGCGCATTCCTGATCGCCGCGTTTGACCTGTTGGCGCCCGAATACCGCCGCGTCGTCGAGCATCTGGCGACGCTCGACGAGAAAATCGATTTCGACCCGTTCGATGAAATCGTGACCAAAAATCTCTACGGCGTCGACGTCAACGCCGAGTCGGTCGAGATCACCCGTCTCGCGCTGTGGCTGAAGACCGCGCGTAACAAGCACCGGCTGCAAAATCTTGAAGCCACCATCAAGGTTGGAGACAGCCTGATCGACGATCCGAAATTTACCGGGCATCCGTTCGATTGGCGCAAGGCCTTTGCGGCGGTGTTCGCCGAAGGCGGCTTTGATGTGGTGATCGGCAATCCGCCTTATGTGCGGATGGAATTGATCAAGCCGATCAAGCCCTACCTTGAAAAGAACTATGTCGTCGCCGACGACCGCACCGATCTTTACGCTTACTTCTTCGAGCGTGGAGTTAGCTTGCTGCGGGACGGTGGGCGGCTCGGCTTCATCTCCTCCTCGACCTTCTTTCGCACCGGGTCGGGCGAGAAGCTGCGCACCTTCCTGGGCGACAACGTCGGCATCGAGGCGGTGATCGATTTCGGCGACCTGCAGATTTTTGAAGGCGTCACCACTTATCCGGCGATCCTCACCTTGCGCAAAGGCGAGCCACAAGATGGCGGTGTGCTTTCCTTCTTGAAGATCGACACGGACCTGCCAAAGGACCTCGATGCCGCGTTTACAGCCGGGGCGACGGCGATGCCGCGCGCCCGGCTTGGCGCCGGTTCCTGGCAGTTCGAAGACGACGCGCTGGCGCGATTGCGCAACAAAATCATCAAAGGGAAGAAGACGCTCGGCGAGGTTTACGGCGCGCCGCTATACGGCATCAAAACCGGCTTGAACGATGCCTTCATCGTCGATCAGGCGACGCGTGACCGGCTGGTCAAGCAGGATAAGAACTCAGCCAAGCTGCTCAAGCCGTTCCTGCGCGGCGAAAACATCAAACGCTGGCGGGTCGAGCCGGACGGGCTGTTTCTCATCAACATTCCGAAGAGCACAATCAACATCGACGATTATCCGGCGATCCGCGATTGGCTGCTGCCGTTTAAGAAAGACCTGGAGAAACGCGCGACCGACCAAAAATGGTTTGAGTTACAGCAAGCGCAACTTGCGTATCAAAAACAATTTGGAAACCTTAAAATAATTTGGCCGCAATTTCTAAACAAGCCTGAGTTTTGCTTGGATACGGAAGGTCTGTTTCCCATCAATAAAGCTTATCTTTTTCCGACTGACGACCTCTCGCTGGTTGCCTTGTTGAATTCAAGCTGTCTCTGGTTTTGCTTCCAAGCGGTTAGCGTTATTAAGCGCGGCGGATATCGTGAAGGGACAGCTCAGCATATTGGTCCGTTGCCTTTTCCCGATTGCACAAAAAGACAACGCGAGCAGTTGGCTGTCCTTGCGGAAACGTGCAGTAGTTCAGCGAAGAGCCGTTTTCGGCTACGGTTAGATTTTTGTCACCGCCTCCTCGATCTCGCGCCGCCCGAGCGAAAAAAGCTTTCACGCAAGCTGGAAGAATGGTGGACGCTGGACTTCGCGGCGTTCCGCGACGAGGTCAAGCGGGTGTTCCGCGCCGAAATTCCGGTGAAAGAGCGCGGCGAATGGGAAAGCTATCTGGCCAAGAATGCCGCCGAGGTGCGCGCGCTCGGCGACAAGATCGAGCAGGCCGAGCGCGAGATCGACGCGATTGTCTATCGCCTGTTCGGCCTCACGCCCGAGGAGATCGCCCTGCTCGAAGCCTCGCTTGAGGGGCAATATTAAAGGCGGCAGGATTCGAACGATGGCAAGCACTCGCGTCGTAAAAGGCGGCGCCTGAACTATCCGAGAATGGATTATGTCCGCAGGCGATTTGATATTTGTTGCCATCGAACGAGCGCGCGTTCTTGGCGGCGCCGGCCATTCCGTCGAAGGCCGAGTATACCGGATCCGCGAAGACGGCGCGCTGCAGCCGATCAACGGACTCGAATTGATTGAGTTGCATAGGCGTTTTCCTAATTTTGTTCGAAGCTGGAAATTGCCGGAGGAATACTGACGGCGAACTAAGAGCGCCGTTACTCGACGCGCACCGCGATCTCGACGCCGCCATGGCCGCCGCCTATGGCCCGGCCGCCGATATTTCCGAGCAGGACGCACTGGCGAAATTGCTGGAGCTCAATCTGGCGCGCGCGGCGGCCGGATCGGACGCGACGCTGGACCTCGGGGAAGACGCAAACGATTGAAGGTCAAAACAAGATCGTTGCGAGATGACGCGCGCAGAAACAATGTTGACAGTGACCAAAATTATGTTCATGATCTGTTCCATCTAACTAGGAGCGGACTCATGGCCACCAATCCGCCGAAGGGCGACAACCACCGGCAAGGCGAAGTTCGCCAGCGTTCGCAGACACTCAATCCCCAGACCGAGCAATGGGTGAAACGCGATACCGGCTCCGGCCGTTTCATGGATGTGAAGCAGGACGGGGGAAAGTTCAAAGGCGTGCGCCGCGAGCATCCGAAAGGGCGTTGATTGCGTTGAGCTGTAGGGTTCGTCGTGTCTTTAATTCATAACGAGCGAACGAAACTGACAGCGAGTTGGCTCAATACACTCGGTGCTGCGATCGTTGCGACTGGCGTGTTCGCACCAGTGGCGGCGCTAGTTTACGGCGTGTCGCAACCAGCGCAATCGGGCGGCTCGCCGTCATTGTTGACAGTCACTTGTTTTGCCATTGGCGCATTTCTACATATGATCGGCAGATTATCGCTTGGGAGATTGCGCGAATGAGTCCCCTTGAGATTTACGTTCTGCTGCTGCCACTTGCGGTTGCGATGCTTGGACTCGGAGTCTTCTGGCTCACGGGCTGGATGGACCGCCGCGAGCAACACCGGCATCCGGCGGAGTAAGATCAGAGCGCGCGCCTGACTCGCCCGCAAATCCCGTGTTAAGAACCCGGCATTTAACGCCGCTCCGGGTCATGCCGCAAACACCGTCGCTCACATCGTTCCGCCGCATCGTGGTGAAAGTCGGCTCCTCGCTGCTGGTGGATTCCGCCGCCGGCAAGCTCAAGCGCGACTGGCTTGCCTCGCTGGCTGCGGACATCGCCGCGCTGCATAAGGAGAGCCGCGACATCCTGGTGGTGTCGTCGGGCGCCATCGCGCTCGGCCGCGCCGTGCTGAAATTGCCGGCCGGCGCGCTCAAACTGGAAGACAGCCAGGCCGCCGCCGCGGTCGGCCAGATCGAACTGGCGCGCTCGTGGTCGGAAGCGCTCGGCGCCCATCGGCTCGCCGCCGGGCAAATCCTGCTGACGCTCGGCGACACCGAGGAGCGCCGCCGCTATCTCAATGCGCGCTCGACCATCGACAAGCTGCTGGAATGGCGCGGCGTGCCGGTGATCAACGAGAACGACACGGTGGCGACCACCGAGATCCGCTACGGCGACAACGACCGGCTCGCGGCGCGAGTCGCGACGATGGTGAGCGCCGATCTTTTGGTGCTGCTGTCGGATGTCGACGGGCTCTACGACAAGCCGCCCGACGCCAGCGGCAAAAGTGATGGCAGACTGGTGCCGCTGGTCGCGCGCATTACGCCGGAGATCGAGGCGATGGCTGGCGCGTCCGGCTCCGAATTGTCGCGCGGCGGCATGGCGACCAAAATCGAGGCGGCAAAAATCGTCACCACCGCCGGCACCCACATGGTGATCGCGTCCGGCCGCGTGCCGCATCCGCTCGACGCCATCGCGAAAGGCGCAGCCTTGGGCGCGACCTGCACTTGGTTTCTCACCCCGGCCAATCCGGTCACCGCGCGGAAAAAGTGGATCGCCGGTTCGCTGGAGCCGCGCGGCGCCGTCGTAATCGACGCCGGCGCGGTGCGCGCGCTGCGCTCCGGCAAGAGCCTGCTGGCGGCCGGCGTCATTAAGGTCGAGGGCGCGTTCGGCCGCGGCGATGCCGTGCTGGTGCGCGGGCCGGACGGCGCCGAGATCGGGCGCGGGCTGATCGCCTATGACGCCGAGGACGCCGAGCGGATCAAGGGCCGCTCCTCGGCCGACGTGTTAACGATTCTCGGCTTCGAGGGCCGCACCGAAATGATCCACCGCGACGACCTGGTGATGGGCGGAGAATAATGCCGATCAGCGCCGATGCTCGGCCAGAATAGGGCCGGGCAGCGCGGAACCAAGGCCGATGCAACGCGTTGTTACGGCACGACGCGGCGATGTATCAGACGCAACTACCGACAGAGGCGATTAACCGATCGCCCGGAGAACCCCAGCCCTCGCGGCTGGGGTTTCTGTTTTGAAATTAGAGTTTGCTCCGGGGCAAAAATCTCAATGCCGGGAACGCTTTACGGAGCGTCGCTGGGCATGCGCCGCCGACTTGCGCGATGTAGCCGCCCTACGGCTCGGCAGCGGCAGGGAGGTGCCATCCGGAAATTCCAGAAACCGTGAATAAACCTGGCCTTCCTTGCCGCGGTGGGCCTCGATCACGAATTTGGTGCCGACCGGAAAACGGCTGGGAAGCCGGCTTGCGCTATACGCCATGACAAATCCTCCTGAACTGCCCGCCACCTTGCCGAGCCAATGTGCAAGCGCGTTGACCGTTCCGGCGCGCCCTGCGGTTATCCACATAATCCCCAAGACCGCGCGGTTTTGGCCGATCTCGCCGGGGCCAGCCCGACGTGATAGGAAACCCCTCAAGACACACGGCTTTTCGGTAATTGGCAGGATTGGCGATGACGGCGCCGCTGAAAACCATCGAAGGCACCGGCGATATCGCCGGCCTCATGCGCGAGATCGGGCGGCGCGCCCGTTCCGCCGCACACGTGGTTGCGCTCGCACCGGCGGACCAGAAAAATCAAACGCTTAGCCAGATGGCGCAGGCGATACATCGCCGCCAAGACGAAATCCTCGCCGCCAATGCGGACGACGTCGCCGACGCCCGCAAGGCTAGCATGACGCCGGCTATGCTCGACCGGCTGACCCTCGACGAGGCCCGCGTCACCGCCATGGCCGACGGTATCGAGATGATCCGCGCGCTCAACGACCCGGTCGGAACCGTGACCGAAAGCTGGAAGCGGCCAAACGGCATGACCATCGAACGGGTCCGGGTTCCGCTCGGCGTCATCGGCATCATCTATGAAAGCCGCCCGAATGTGACGGCGGACGCCGGCGCGCTATCGCTCAAGGCCGGCAATGCCGCGATTTTACGCGGCGGCTCCGACAGTCATCGCAGCTCGCGCGTCATCCACGCGGCGCTGGCGCAGGGTCTGCGCGACGCCGGATTGCCGGAAGCCGCCATCCAACTGGTGCCGACGCGCGACCGCGCCGCGGTCGGTGAAATGCTGACCGGGCTCGGCGGCACCGTTGACGTCATCGTGCCGCGCGGCGGCAAGAGCTTGGTCGGCCGTGTGCAAGCCGAGGCGCGGGTGCCGGTATTCGCGCATCTGGAAGGTGTCTGCCATGTTTTCATCGACAAGGCCGCCTCCCCGGACATGGCGAAAAAAATCGTGCTCAACGCCAAGATGCGCCGCACCGGCGTCTGCGGCGCCGCCGAAACGCTGCTGGTCGATCGTGCGGCGGCGGCCGCCCAACTCAAGCCGCTGATCGCCACGCTGATCGAGGCTGGCTGCGAAGTGCGCGGCGACAAGGCGGTGCAGGCCGCCGATTCGCGCGCCAAGCCGGCCAGCGAAGAAGACTGGTCGACCGAATATCTCGACGCCATCATCGCCGCCAAGGTGGTGGACGATCTCGACGCCGCGATCGCGCATATCGAACGTTATGGCTCGCATCACACCGACGCGATCGTCACCGACGACGCCACGGCGGCGGAAAAGTTCCTACGCGAGGTCGATTCCGCCATCGTGCTGCACAACGCATCGACCCAATTCGCCGATGGCGGCGAGTTCGGTTTCGGCGCGGAAATCGGCATCGCCACCGGCCGGCTGCACGCGCGCGGGCCGGTCGGTGTCGAGCAACTCACCAGCTTCAAGTATCGCGTGCGCGGAACCGGTCAGACTCGCCCGTGACAATCCCGCCGTTGCGTAATGAGCGCGCGATTCCTCCGCATGCGCCGGGAATGCGGATCGGGCTGTTCGGCGGCACCTTCGATCCGCCGCATCGCGCGCATCGGGCCGCAACACTGCTAGCGCTCAAGCGCCTCAAGCTCGATCGGGTCTGGTGGCTGGTGACGCCGGGCAACCCGTTGAAGGACACCCGTGGGCTTGCGCCGCTATCGGAGCGCATCGCCGCCGCCCGCGATTTGACCCGGCATCCGCGCATCGACGTGACCGGTCTCGAAGCCGTCATCCACACGCGTTACACTTACGATACGATTTCGTGGTTGATTACGAGGTGCCCAGGCGTACGATTCGTCTGGATCATGGGCGCCGACAATCTGCGGAGCTTTCACCGCTGGCAAAACTGGCGTGGCATCGCAAGCATTGTGCCGATCGTGGTGGTGGACCGGCTCGGCCCGAGCCTTTACGCCGCCGCCTCGCCGGCCGGGCAGGCGCTGTCCCGGTTCCGCATGTCCGAAACAAACGTCGAAGCGCTGCCGGGCCGCCGGCCGCCCGCGTGGTCTTATTTGCACGGTCTCAAATCGCCGCTGTCGTCGACCGCGCTTCGCGCGCTCCGACGCGGAACTCGCAGCAAAACCCCAGCAGAAAAAAAGCCCAAAAAGTCCAAAAAATCCAAGACGCCCGCTACACCTGCCAACCGCAAGTCTACCGGCGGCAAGTCTGCCAACAACAAGAGTGGCAAGCGAAAGGTGAAGTAGCTATCTTTGTCGGCAGGCGCGATAAGAATCGCGCCGCGTGCGACCAACGGAAAGGATAGGCAACTCTGTCGACACATGCACTTCCTCGGGCGTCACGTCGTTCGCCCGAACCCGTATCCAGGTCCGGCATCAAGCCCGCCACCAAGCCCGTCGCTTTGCGCCCCGACGCCAAGGCGACGCTCCGCCTGGTTCTCGCTAGCCTCGAAGACATGAAGGCCGAGGACAGCGTGACCATCGATCTCACTGGCAAAACCTCGATTGGCGATTATATGGTGGTGACGTCCGGCACGTCGCAGCGTCATGTTGCGTCCTGCGCCGATCGTGTCGTGAAGAACCTCGAACAGGCCGGAATCAAAGGCATCCGCGTCGAAGGCGCGCGCCAAGCCGACTGGGTGCTGATCGATGCCGGCGACGTCATCGTTCATGTGTTCCGGCCCGAGGTGCGCGAATTCTACAATCTCGAAAAGATGTGGGCCGGCAGCCGCGCGCGCGACTAGCAGTAGTCAGCGCCGAATTAATGTAGACTGCGGCGATGCGCATCGTCGTGGCCGCGGTCGGGCGATTAAAGCGCGGGCCGGAAACCGAGCTCGCCGAACGCTACCGCAAGCGTGCCGCGCAAAGCGGTCGCAGCCTCGGCCTGCGCGACATCGAAATCATCGAAATCCGAGAAAGCCGCGCCGACGATCCCGGCAAGCGCATGATCGAGGAATCGATCGCGCTCGCCAACATCATCCCGGACGATGCCGTCACCGTGTTGCTCGATGAGAGCGGGGAGAACATCAGCAGCGCGAAATTTGCCGCCCAGCTCGGCATGTGGCGCGCCGACAACCGGCCCGCCGCCGTCTTCTTGATCGGCGGGGCCGATGGCCTGGCCGCCAGCTTGCGGGACAAGGCGGATTTGCGGCTGTCGTTCGGCACTGCGACCTGGCCGCACCAGATGGTGCGGGTGATGCTGCTGGAGCAGATCTATCGCGCCACCACAATCTTGAGCGGGCATCCCTATCATCGCGGCTAAGGCGCAATTGGCCCCTGTTTGGTCTTATTCCGGTGTCATTGGCGGCCGAGGAAAGCCGACAATCGACGATAGATTTGCTTGCCGAAGGGGAGCCGTGACGTAACTTGGCCTCGATGATTTGCCGGGATTCGAATTTTGCGGCAGGCCGCCGTCTCGATCCGCGCGCCGCGCTGCTGGCCGGGCTGGCCTTGGCGTGCGCGACCGGGGGGTCGCTCGCGCAATCCGGCAAGCTCGACGTGCTCAAGGACCGTGACCAGCAACTTGAATCGCTGCGCGGCGAGCAAAAGAAATCCGCCGAAGCCGAAGCGGCGCTCAAGCGCGAGATTGAGCAGATCGGCGCCGACCGCCGCAAGCTCACCTCGGACCTGATCGACACCGCGACCCGTATCCGCGCCGTCGAAGGCCGCATCGCCGCCGCCGAGGCGCGGCTCAAGCCGCTCGACGAAAACGAAAAAAACGTTCGCGCATCCCTCGATGGCCGCCGCACCGTGATCGCCGAAGTGCTCGCCGCTTTGCAACGCATGGGCCGCCGCCCGCCGCCGGCCTTGATGGTTTCCCCGGAAGACGCGCTAATGTCGGTGCGCACCGCTATATTGCTCGGCGCCGTGATCCCGGAAATGCGCCAGCAGGCCGAGGCGCTGGCCAGTGATCTCGCGCAGCTTGTGAAAGTGCGCAAAGACATCGACACCGAGCGCGAGCACCTTAACGGCGAGATTGCCTCAATCGGGACCGAGCGCGACCGCATGGCGGCGCTGATCGGCGAGCGCCAGAAGCAGCAAGCCGACCGCGAGGCGGCGCTCAACGCGGAGCGTGACCGCGCAGCCGATCTGGCCAGACAGACCGACAATCTCAAAGATTTGATCGCCAGGCTCGAACAAGGCCTCGACAGCGCAACCCGCGCCGCGCGCGAAACCGAGCGGGCTGGGCGGCCGGCGTTAACCACCCTGCATGACCCTGGACGCCTGGCTCCAGCCGCATCCTTTGCTTCGTTGCGTGGACACGTTCCGATTCCGGTTAACGGGGTAAAGATTCGCGAATTCGGCGCGCCTGACGCCCTTGGTGGCGTCGAAAAGGGCCTTTCTATCGCCACCCGGGCCGGCGCGCAGGTCACCGCCCCGTCCGACGGCTGGGTTGTTTACGCTGGACCCTTCCGTTCTTACGGACAACTCTTGATCCTCAATGCCGGCGGCGGGTATCATATCCTGCTCGCTGGGATGGAACGGATTTCTGTCGATCTCGGACAGTTTGTGCTGACCGGAGAACCCGTTGCGATGATGGGGAGCGGCTCCCATATCGCGGCTATCCTCGCGACAGGTTCCTCGCAACCGGTGCTTTACGTGGAATTCCGTAAGGACGGAATTCCAATCGATCCAGGCCCATGGTGGGCCGCAAGCCAAGTCGAAAAGGTTCGCGGATAATGCGCAAGACCTCACTCATACTTCTCGGTGCGGCGGCCGGCGCCGCCATGACGCTGCTTGCTACCCAGCCACGCTTGATGCTGGTCGGTGCCAGCGCCAAAGCTGCCGCGGCCGACACCTATCGGCAGCTCAATCTGTTCGGCGACGTGTTCGAGCGCGTGCGCGCCGACTACGTCGAGAAACCGGACGACAGCAAGCTGATCGAAACCGCGATCAACGGCATGCTGGCCGGGCTTGATCCGCATTCGAGTTATATGGATCCGAAGAGCTTCCGCGACATGCAAGTGCAGACCCGCGGCGAATTCGGCGGCCTCGGCATCGAAGTCACGATGGAAGACGGCCTGATCAAAGTCGTCGCGCCGATCGACGAGACGCCCGCCGCCAAGGCGGGCGTGATGGCAAACGACATCATCACCAAGCTCGACGACGACCAGGTGCAGGGCTTGACCCTGAACCAGGCGGTCGAGAAAATGCGCGGCCCGGTGAACACCAAGATCAAGCTCACCATCATGCGCAAGGGCCAGGACAAACCGGTCGAAGTCTCGATCACCCGCGACGTCATTCGCGTGCGCTCGGTACGTTCGAACACCGAGGGCGAGGATATCGGCTATATCCGCCTGACGCAGTTCAACGAGCAGACCACCGAAGGCCTGAAAAAAGCGATCACCGACATCAACGCCAAGATCAGCAAGGAAAAGCTCAAAGGCTATGTCGTCGACCTGCGCAACAACCCGGGCGGCCTGCTCGATCAGGCAATCTCGGTGTCGGACGCGTTCTTGCAAAAGGGTGAAATCGTCTCAACCCGCGGTCGCAACGCCGAAGAAACCCAGCGCTTCAATGCCCGCGCCGGCGATCTCACCAATGGCAAGCCGGTGATCGTGCTGATCAACGGCGGCTCCGCCTCGGCGTCGGAAATCGTCGCCGGGGCCTTGCAGGATCACAAACGCGCCACCGTGGTCGGCACCCGCTCGTTCGGCAAAGGCTCGGTGCAGACCATCATCCCGCTTGGCTCCGGCAATGGCGCGCTGCGGTTGACCACCGCGCGTTATTTCACGCCGTCCGGCCGCTCGATCCAGGCCAAGGGCATCACCCCCGACATCGAGGTGCTGCAAGACGTGCCGGATGACCTCAAGGCGAAGACCGATACCAAGGGCGAAGCCTCGCTGCGCGGCCATCTCAAGGGCGACGAGGGCAAGGAGCAGACCGGCTCGCAGTCCTATATCCCGCCGGACGGCAAGGACGACAAGGCGCTGCACATGGCCTACGACCTGCTGCGCGGCACCCAAGCCAATTCGGCTTTTCCGCCGAACGCCAAGAGCGCCGTGCCAAACTGAGTTTGGCTTATTGGGCGATACGATAGGGCGGCCATTGGCCGCCCTATTCGTTTATGGGCCTTAACCAGTCGCCGAATCGCCCGTGCTAGAATCGACCGATGATTCGTCAGGAATTGACAAGGAACTTGACAAGGAACTTGACAAGGAACTTGGCAAGAAGCTTGGCAAGAAGCTTGGCAAGAAGCTTGGCAAGGATATTGGCCCTTGGCGGATGACCTCGACGTCCCTCTCGGCACGGACAAGAAAGCCCGCAAGACCTTGAAGCTGCCGGTCGCCGCGCCGCAACTGGTCGCGGGCCTGCTCGGATTGTCGGCGATCGTGGTCGGAGCGTGGACGCTGTTTAGCGACGATCCATTCGGCGGCGAGCCGATTGCGGTAGTGGCCACCCGCCCGATCTCACCCGCCACCGCCAAAGACGAGAATATCGCAGCGGCCGCCGCCGTGCCGATCAATGAGCGGCCGTCGCGTTACGACGGTCCGGGCGCCAAGGCGATGGCGACTGTTAAATCCGGCGAAGCGTCGCCGCCTCCTGGCAGCAAGACCGTCACCATCATCGACGGCTCGAGCGGCACCACCAAGAGCGTGATGATCCCCGGTAAGTCAGCTTCTTCGGACGCCAAATTGCAGAACGCGGCGCCCGACCCGCGGGTCCAGGAACAGTCGCGCCACGGCACGCTGCCGAAAATTGCGGCCGACGGCACACGGCCGTCGGCTGTCTATGCGCGGCCGGTCAAGCTGCCACCCGATAAAACCGATGTGCCGCGCATCGCGATCATCGTCGGCGGGCTCGGCATCAGCGCCACCGCTACGGCCGAAGCGCTGGAAAAATTGCCGGCGCCGGTGACGCTGGCTTTCGTCCCCTATGCCCCCGACGTCGACAATCTCGCCGCTCGCGCTCGTGCCGGGAGCCACGAGGTATTGCTGCAGGCGCCAATGGAGCCGTTCGATTTTCCGGACAACGATCCCGGCCCGCAGACGCTGCTGACCACGCTATCGGGCGAGCAGAATGTCGACCGTTTGCAATGGCTGATGAGCCGCATGCAAGGCTATGTCGGCGTGACAAATTACATGGGCGCGCGGTTCATCGCGTCCGAACAGGCGCTGGCGCCGGTGCTGCGCGAGACCGCCAAACGCGGCTTGATTTTCGTCGATGATGGCGCCTCGGCGCGCAGCGTCGCCGGGCAAATCGCCGGCCGCCACAACCTGCCGTTCGCCAAGACCGACGTCGTCATCGACACCGTGCCGACGCCGGTCGAAATCGACCGGGCGCTGGCGCGGCTGGAAATGACGGCGCGCGATAAAGGCGGCGCCATCGGCTTCGCGACGGCGTCGCCGGGCACGGTCGGCCGCATCGCGGTTTGGGCAAAGAAACTCGAAAGCCGCGGCTTCGTTCTGGCGCCAATCACCATGGTTGCGGTGAAGGCGAAGTCGTCTTGATTTGAACGGGCCGAACCAGCGACGGCGCTTCCAAAAATTCTTGTGTCATCATCCACGACGGTGGATGATCCAGTATTCACCGCATCATCGGTGTTTATTGGATGCCCGCTTTCGCGGCCATGACGGAAATCCCTATGCCTCCCTACGAACAACTTACCTATCGTCCCTGCGCCGGCATGACCGTCATCAACCGCGACGGACTGGTGTTCATCGGCCGCCGTTCCAGCGGGCCCGAGCATATCGACGAAACCCATGTCTGGCAGATGCCGCAAGGCGGCGTCGATCCGGGCGAAGATCCCTACCAGGCGGCGCTACGCGAACTCTATGAGGAAACCAGCATCCGTTCGGTCGAGAAACTCGGCGAGATCGCCGACTGGATCGCTTACGATATTCCGCGCGACATCGTTGGCGCGGCCTGGCACGGAAAATTTCGCGGGCAAAAGCAGAAATGGTACGCGCTGCGGTTCACCGGCGCGGATAGCGAGATCAATATCCTCACCCCGGGCGGCGGCGACCATGAGGCGGAATTCGTCGACTGGCGCTGGGAGAAGATGGAAAATCTGCCGGCGCTAGTGGTGCCGTTCAAGCAGCAAACCTACCAGCGCATCGTCGCAGAGTTCGGCAAGTTCGCGAAATTTTGACCCGTCGTCCTGAGGTGCGAGCCCCAACGGGTCCGCGCAGAGCGCAGCCCGATGACAGGCTTCGCGAGCCTCGAAGGATGACGGGCCCGAACCGTCGCCCTTCGAGGGCCGCTTCGCGGCCACCTCGGGGTGACGGCGCGGGCTCAATGCATCGCCGTGCCGGTCAGGTGGTGGTCGACCTGCTTGTAGTGGTCGAGCCGTGTGATCAACTGGTCGAGCTCGGAGCCCGGCTCGGTCTTCTCGATGCGCTCTTTCATTTCGGTCATGCGGGTCGCCAGCACTTCCTTGTCGAAGTCCTCGACCGAATCGGCGAGGTCGGCAACCACCGTGAGACCTTCGCCCGACACTTCGGCAAAGCCGCCGAGCACGACGAGGCGCTGCTTTTCACCGTTGGCATGAACAGTGAGGATGCCGGGACGTAGCGTCGCCACCATCGGTGCGTGGCCGGCCAGCACGCCGAAATCGCCCTCGATGCCGGGCACGTCGACTTGATCAACCTCACCCGAGAACAGCAGCTTTTCCGGCGATACCAGCTCGAATTTCAGCGCGGCCATGTACGCAATCCTTACGCCGCTTCCGCCGCCAGCTTGCGGCCCTTCTCGACCGCCGCCTCGATGGTGCCGACCATGTAGAAGGCCGCTTCCGGCAGATGGTCGTATTTGCCATCGACCAGTCCCTTGAAGCCCTTGATGGTGTCGGCCAGATCAACGAACACGCCGGGCGAGCCGGTGAACACTTCGGCGACGTGGAACGGCTGCGACAAAAAGCGCTCGATCTTGCGGGCGCGCGCCACCGCCGTCTTGTCGTCTTCGGAAAGCTCGTCCATGCCGAGAATGGCGATGATGTCTTGCAGCGCCTTGTAGCGCTGCAAGACCTGCTGCACCTGGCGGGCGATCGCGTAATGCTCCTCGCCTACGACCAAGGGAGAAAGCATGCGCGAGGTGGAGTCGAGTGGATCGACCGCCGGATAAATGCCCTTTTCCGCGATCGAGCGCGACAGCACCGTGGTGGCGTCCAGATGCGCGAACGAAGTCGCCGGCGCCGGGTCGGTCAAGTCGTCGGCCGGAACGTAGATGGCCTGCACCGAAGTGATCGAACCCTTGTGGGTGGTGGTGATGCGCTCCTGCAGCGCGCCCATGTCGGTGGCGAGCGTCGGCTGATAGCCGACCGCCGAGGGGATGCGGCCTAGCAGCGCCGACATTTCCGAGCCGGCCTGCGTGAAACGGAAGATATTGTCGACGAAGAAAAGCACGTCCTGACCCTAATCGCGGAAATATTCGGCGACCGTCAGACCGGACAGGCCGACGCGGGCGCGCGCGCCCGGCGGCTCGTTCATCTGCCCGAACACCAGCGCGCACTTTGAGCCTTCGGTCGAGCCGTTGTTCTCGTGCGGGTCCTTGTTGACGCCGGACTCGATCATCTCGTGATAGAGGTCGTTGCCCTCGCGAGTGCGCTCGCCGACGCCAGCGAACACCGAATAACCTCCGTGCGCCTTGGCGACGGTGTTGATCAGTTCCTGAATGAGTACGGTCTTGCCGACGCCGGCGCCGCCGAACATGCCGACCTTGCCGCCCTTGGCGTAAGGCGCCAGCAGGTCGACCACCTTGATGCCGGTCACCAGAATTTCCGCCTCGGTCGACTGCTCGGTATAGGCCGGCGTTTCCTGGTGGATCGC
>JBPCQM010000088.1:0-3561 GCA_050998115.1 Pseudolabrys sp.
GTTCGATGATGGAGTCGTGACCGAGCTTCTTGTCCTTGTCTTCGAGCGCGGCGAGCGCCGAGCCCTTGACGATCGGAATCTTGTCGCCGGGGAAATCGTACTTCGAGAGCAGCTCGCGGACTTCCAGCTCGACCAGTTCGAGCAGTTCCGGGTCGTCCACCGTTTCGCATTTGTTGAGGTACACCACCAGTGCGGGCACGCCGACCTGGCGTGCCAGCAGGATGTGCTCGCGGGTCTGCGGCATCGGGCCGTCGGCCGCCGACACCACCAGGATCGCGCCGTCCATCTGCGCCGCACCGGTGATCATGTTCTTCACATAGTCAGCGTGGCCGGGGCAATCGACGTGGGCGTAATGCCGGTTCTTGGTTTCGTATTCGACGTGGGCGGTCGAGATCGTGATGCCGCGCGCCTTCTCTTCCGGCGCCTTGTCGATCTGGTCGTACGCGGTGAACGTCGCACCGCCGGTCTCCGCCAGCACCTTGGTGATCGCCGCCGTCAGCGACGTCTTGCCGTGGTCGACGTGACCGATCGTTCCAATGTTGCAGTGCGGTTTATTGCGTTCAAACTTTGCTTTGGCCATTTGACTCTCCGTTCAGTCGTTAACTGCCGCCAACGACAATCAGGCAAACTTCTTCTGTACTTCTGCCGACACGTTCGCCGGCGCTTCCGCGTAGTGATCGAACTGCATCGTAAAGGTTGCGCGGCCCTGGCTCATCGAGCGCAGGTTATTCACGTAACCGAACATATTCATGAGCGGCACCATCGCATTGATGACGTTGGCGTTGCCGCGCATGTCCTGCCCCTGGATCTGGCCGCGCCGCGAATTCAGATCGCCGATCACCGAGCCGGTATAGTCTTCCGGGGTCACCACTTCGACCTTCATGATCGGTTCGAGCAGGACCGACTTGCCCTTTTGCAGAGCTTCGCGGAATGCCGCCCGCGACGCGATTTCGAAGGCAAGCGCCGAGGAGTCGACATCGTGGTACTTGCCGTCCACGAGCTGGACCTTGACGTCGACCACCGGGAAGCCCGCGACGACGCCGGAGCCCATCACGCTGTTGAGGCCCTTTTCGACGCCGGGGATGTATTCCTTCGGCACCGCGCCGCCGACGACCTTCGATTCGAACACGTAACCCGCGCCGGGCTCGTTCGGCTCGACCACGATCGAGACTTCGGCAAACTGGCCGGTACCGCCGGTCTGCTTCTTGTGGGTGTACTTGACCTCGGCGCGTCTGGTGACGCGCTCGCGGAACGCCACCTGCGGCGCGCCGATATTGGCATCGACCTTGTAGGTACGCCTCAGGATATCGACCTTGATGTCGAGATGAAGCTCGCCCATCCCCTTGAGGATGGTCTGGCCGGATTCCTGATCTGTCGACACCCGGAACGAGGGATCCTCGGCCGCGAGCTTCGCCAGCGCGACGCCGAGCTTCTCCTGGTCGGCCTTCGACTTTGGCTCGATCGCGATTTCGATGACCGGCTCCGGAAATTCCATCTTTTCCAGGATCACCGGCTTGTGTGGATCGCACAGCGTATCGCCGGTGCGCGCTTCCTTCAGCCCGGCCAGCGCCACGATGTCGCCGGCATAGGCCTCCTTGATGTCTTCGCGGTTGTTGGCATGCATCAGCAGCATGCGGCCGATGCGCTCCTTCTTGTCGCGCGTCGAATTGATCACGCCGGTGCCGCTCGCCAGCACGCCGGAATAGATACGGCAGAAGGTGATGGTGCCGACGAACGGATCGTCCATGATCTTGAATGCGAGCAGCGCCAGCGGTTCCTTGTCGTCGGCCCTGCGAACCACTTCGTTGCCGTCGTCATCGATGCCCTTGATCGCGGGCACGTCGACTGGCGACGGCAGATAGTCCACCACCGCGTCGAGCAGCGGCTGAACGCCCTTGTTCTTGAAAGCCGAGCCACACAGCACCGGATAGAACGCGCCGGTCAGCACCGCCTTGCGGATCAGGCGCTTGAGTGTCGCCTCATCGGGTTCCTTGCCGTCGAGGTAGGCGGCCAGCGCGTCGTCATCGAGTTCGACGGCGGCTTCCAGCATCTTCTCACGATATTCCTTGGCCTTTTCGACGAGGTCGGCGGGGATGTCGATGTCGTGGAAATTGGCGCCGAGCGCCTCGTCTTCCCAGACTACGCCCTTCATGCGAACGAGATCGACCAAACCCTTGAAATTGTTCTCCGAACCGATCGGAAGCTGGATCGCAATCGGCTTGGCACCGAGGCGATCGACGATATCGTCGAGGCACTTGAAGAAGTCGGCACCGGTCTTGTCCATCTTGTTGGCGAAGACGATGCGCGGGACCCGGTATTTGTCGCCCTGACGCCAGACCGTTTCGGTCTGCGGCTCGACCCCCTGGTTGGAATCGAGCACGCATACCGCACCGTCGAGCACGCGCAGCGAACGTTCGACTTCGATGGTGAAGTCGACATGGCCGGGGGTGTCGATGGTGTTGAGGCGCTTGCCGTTCCAGAACGCGGTGGTCGCCGCCGAGGTGATGGTGATGCCGCGCTCCTGCTCCTGCTCCATCCAGTCCATCGTCGCGGCACCTTCGTGCACTTCACCGATCTTGTGGCTCTTGCCGGTGTAATACAGGATGCGCTCGGTGGTCGTGGTCTTGCCGGCATCGATATGTGCCATGATACCGAAGTTGCGATAGTCCTCGATGGCATGTTGGCGGGGCATGGGATGTTCCTTAGAGTCCTAGGTTTCGCCGTTACCAGCGATAGTGCGAGAAGGCGCGGTTGGCTTCCGCCATCCGGTGCACGTCTTCGCGCTTCTTGACGGCGTTCCCCCTGCCATTCGACGCATCGAGCAACTCCGCCGAGAGCCGCTCCGTCATTGTCTTTTCATTGCGCTCGCGCGCCGCCGAAATCAGCCAGCGGATGCCGAGCGCCTGCCGGCGCACCGAGCGGACCTCGACCGGCACCTGGTAGGTGGCGCCGCCGACCCGGCGCGAACGCACTTCGATGGTCGGCATCACGTTCTCGAGCGCCTGCTCGAAGATCGGCAGCGGGCTTTGCTTGGTTTTGGTCTCGATCATGCCGAGCGCGCCGTAGACAATGCCTTCGGCGACCGACTTCTTCCCGGCATACATCACCGAGTTCATGAATTTCGTAATGATGATGTTCCCGAACTTGGGATCCGGAAGCACTTCGCGCTTTTCGGCAGAATGGCGGCGAGACATCTTGGCTGTTCCCGGTTATTTCGGACGTTTGGCGCCGTATTTCGAACGGCGCTGCTTGCGGTTCTTGACGCCCTGGGTATCGAGGACGCCGCGGAGAATGTGGTAGCGCACGCCGGGCAGATCCTTGACGCGGCCGCCGCGGATCATCACCACCGAGTGCTCCTGAAGGTTATGGCCTTCACCCGGGATGTAGCCGATCACCTCGAAGCCGTTGGTCAGGCGCACCTTGGCGACCTTGCGAAGGGCCGAGTTCGGCTTCTTCGGGGTCGTCGTGTAGACGCGCGTGCAAACGCCCCGCTTCTGCGGGCACGCATCCAAGGCCGGAACCTTGTTTCGCGTCTTCGGAGCCGTCCGCGGCTTACGGATC
>JBPCQM010000187.1:0-12125 GCA_050998115.1 Pseudolabrys sp.
AGTATGTAA
Organism: Pseudolabrys sp.; assembly: GCA_050998115.1. GTDB lineage: Bacteria > Pseudomonadota > Alphaproteobacteria > Rhizobiales > Xanthobacteraceae > Pseudolabrys. The sequence continues at coordinate 10 of JBPCQM010000187.1, forward strand.
CGATCCCGGGTCTGCGGCGCACCGTTTCGCTGCGCTTCGCGCTGCGCCGCGCCCGGGGACAAGAGGGAGGAGTCCTTAGGCGAAGCCGTAACCCGGTTGGCGGCCTTTTTTAATTCGCGGCGCTCAATCTTACTCCTCCGCAAATGTCTCGCGGAACGCGTGCGCTGGATAGACGCCGAGTACGGTGAGTTCCTTGGAGAAGAAGCCGAGCTCCTCCAGCGCGTGCACGAGCGAGCGGTCGTCGGGATGACCTTCGACGTCGGCATAAAACTGGGTGGCGAAGAAATTGCCGCCGACCATGTAACTTTCGAGCTTGGTCATGTTGACGCCATTGGTAGCGAAACCGCCGAGCGCTTTGTAAAGCGCGGCCGGCAGGTTGCGGACCTGAAACACGAATGTCGTGATCACCTTGGCTTCGTTGCGCGGCGCCCATTTCTTTTCGCGCGACAGCACGATGAAGCGCGTGGTCGAATGTGACTCGTCCTCGACATCCTCTTTAAGGATGTTGAGCTCGTAGATTTCCGCGGCGAGCCGCGACGCGATCGCCGCGCGCGTCACGTCCTTGCCTTCGGCGATGGTGCGAGCGGAGCCGGCGGTGTCGGCGGCGATCACCGGCTTCAATTTCAATTCGCGGATGATGCCGCGGCACTGGCCGAGCGCCATCACATGGCTCTCCACCGTCTTGATGGTTTTCAGGCTGGCGCCTTTGACCGCCATCAGCTGGTTGCGGATCGGCAAGAACCATTCGGCGATGATGTGCAGCCCGGCGGTCGGCATCAGGTGATGAATGTCGGCGACGCGCCCGGCGATCGAGTTCTCGATCGGGATCATGCCGAGATCGACATCGCCGTTCGTCAGCGCAGCGAAGCAGTCCTCGAAGGTCGGGCAGGGCACCGGCTCGTGGCCGGGATAGGCTTCCCGGCACGCGATATCGGAATTCGCCCCCGGCTCGCCCTGGAAGATGATTTTCTTTTTCGTCATGTGCGCCCGCTATTTTGTGGCTGTGGGTTTGCAGACCCAAGTTGTTTAGTCAACGCAACGAAAGAAGTTTTGTATCGGCCGATAGTTGGAGGCTATGGCATACCGCCGAACTATTTGAATCACAAAAGGAACCTTGCGGCGGATTGTCGGTTTTGAAGATTGGGCGGCCGTTACGATCGATATCAGCATGTTGCGCCGACGGGATTTATTGGCGACTGCGGCTTGGCTCGCGTTCAGTGCTACGTCCGCAAATGCTCGCATGATCTTCGGCGAACTGCCGTGGACCCCGAATGCCGGCGATCCGCCGGCGCCGTTCAAGCCTGGGCCCTGGCTTTATTTTACCGGCGCTGAAGGCGCGGCGATCGAGGCGATTGCCGACCGCATCATCCCTCCAGACCCGCAGACGCCCGGCGGCAAAGATGCCGGCTGCGCCGTCTATCTGGACCGGCAAATTGCCGGCCCTTACGGCCACCGCGAAGGCCTCTACGTCAGACCGCCGTTCATGAAAGGCACGAAGCAGCAGGGCTCGCAATCCGAAAATAGCCCGGCGCATTCCTATCGCGAGGGTCTTGCCGCGCTCGACAAATATTGCCGCGCCAATTTTTCCGGCAAGCCGTTTGCGGAGCTTGCCGACGCCGACAAGGACGAACTGCTCAAGGGCCTCGAGAGCGAAAAGGTCAAGCTCGACGGCGTGGACGGCAAGGCGTTCTTCGAGCAGGCCATCAAGGACATCCAGATGGGATTTTTCGCCGATCCGATCTATGGCGGCAACCGCGACATGGTGGCCTGGAAAATGATCGGCTTTCCCGGCGCCCGCTACAATTATCTCGACTGGATCGACCGCCACAACGAGTCCTTCCCGCTTCCGCCGGTGAGCATGGCGGGTCGCGCGGAATGGACGCCAAAGCGTTGAGGCAATCATGGCGCGCATCCTTCCGAAAAAAGACGTCGTCATCATCGGGCTGGGCTGGACCGGATGCATTCTGGCGAATGAACTGACCGACGAGGGCCTCGACGTCATCGCGATCGAGCGCGGGCCGTGGCGTGACGCGCCGACCGATTTTCCGACCACTTACGCGCAAGATGAATTGCGCTACCACATCCGTCACGAGCTATTCCTGCGGCCCGACCAGACCACTTTCACGTTCCGCAACAAGGTGGATCAGACCGCGCTGCCGATCCGAAGCTGGGGCGCGTTCATGCCGCCAAACGGCGTCGGCGGCGGCGGCGTGCACTGGAACGGGCAGACCTACCGCTTTCTGCCTTCGGACTTCGTCCTCAAGACCCATCTGACCGAGCGCTACGGCGCGTCGTTCCTGCCTGAAGACATGACGATCCAGGACTACGGCGTGACTTATGACGAGCTCGAGCCGCATTACGATGCATTCGAATACCTGTGCGGCACGTCCGGCCAGGCCGGCAATCTGAACGGCAAAATTCAGGAAGGCGGCAATCCGTTCGAGGGCCCGCGCTCGCGGCCTTATCCGAATCCGCCGCAAAAGCAGGGCTTCGCCCACGCTCTATTCGGCAAGGCGGCGCGCGACCTTGGCTACAAGTCGTTTCCGCAGCCGTCCGGCAACCTGTCACAGGCCTACACCAACCCGCTCGGCGTCCGGCTCGGTCCGTGCACCTATTGCGGATTCTGCGAATGGTTCGGCTGCGCCAATTATTCCAAGGCCAGCCCGCAGACCACCATTCTGCCGGTGCTGGTGCGCAAGTCGAACTTCGCGGTGCGCGATAATTCCGAGGTCACCCGGATCAATACCGACCGTTCCGGCAAGCGCGCTACCGGCGTCACCTTTGTCGATACCGACGGCAACGAGTGGGAGCAGCCGGCCGATCTGGTGATCCTCGCGGCCTATTCCATGTTTAACGTGCAGCTTCTGCTGTTGTCGAAGATCGGCCAGCCCTATGACCCGGTGGCCAATACCGGCGTGATCGGCCGCAACTTCACGCACCAGACGATGTCGGGCGTGAACGGATTTTTTGACAAGACCAAGTTCAATTTTAATCCATTCGTCGCCTCCGGCGCTATCGGTATGATCATTGACGAATTCAACGGCGACAACTTCGACCACGGTCCGCACGGCTTTGTCGGCGGGGGCTATTTCGCTCATGCCCAGACCAATGGCCGGCCGATCACCACCACGCCGGTGCCGCCCGGAACGCCGAAATGGGGTGCGAAATGGAAGGAAGCGGTGCGCGACAATTATCTAAGCACGGTGAGCGGCGCCGCCGTCCACGGCAGCTTCTACAGCTATCGCGACATCTATCTCGATCTCGATCCAACCTATCGCGATCGCTTTGGCCGTCCGCTGATGCGCATGACGATCGATTTTCATGAAAATGAGATCAAGGCGGCCGCTTATCTCACCGACAAACTGGATGAGATCGTCAAGGCAATGGGAGCGAACCAGACCGAAAAGAAGCCTCGCAAAGGGCCCTACGACATCACCACGTATCAGACGACGCATCTTAACGGCGGCGCGATCATGGGCGCCGACCGCACGACCAGCGCGCTCAACCGCTATTTGCAGAGTTGGGACGTGCCGAATTTGTTCGTGATGGGCGCCACCGCGTTTCCGCAGAACGCCGGCTACAACCCGACTGGCACGGTGGCCGCGCTGGCGTTCTGGTCGGCCAAGGCAATCCGCGAGCAATATCTGAAAAATCCGGGGCCGCTGGTCGATGCGTAAATATGTCACCAGGTCGGCGATAACCGTGGCGCCGTTCTTGCTGCTGGCCGCGGTCGGTTCGACAATCGCAAGCGAGCAGGATTTCACGCAGATCGAGAAGGGCCGCTATTTGGCGACCGCCGCTGATTGCGTCGCTTGTCATACCGTGCCGAACGCCGGCCAACGCTACGCCGGCGGCCGCCCCATCGAGACGCCATTCGGCAACATCAACTCGGCCAACATCACGCCGGACCGCGACACCGGCATCGGCGCCTGGACCGACGAGCAGTTCGACAACGCGGTGCGCAAGGGCATTCGCCCGGACGGGTCGCGGCTTTATCCGGCGATGCCGTTCACGTCCTACACCAAGATGTCGCATGACGACGTGATGGCAATCCGCGCTTATCTCAAGACAATCGAGCCGGTTCACAACAGCGTCGTGCGGGACACGCTGCCGTTTCCGCTTAATATCCGCTTCGGCATGCGGGCGTGGGACGCGCTCTATTTCAGCGAAGGCGAATTCAGGCCGGACCCGCAAAGGTCCGCGCAGCTAAATCGCGGCGCATTTTTGGTGGAAGGGCCGGGCCATTGCACCGCCTGCCACACCGCGAAGTCGTTTCTCGGCGGCGACAAGGACAGCGCGCATCTTCAGGGCTCGAAAATCCAAGGCTGGTTCGCGCCCGACATCACCAATGACGAACGCACCGGTCTCGGGCTGTGGTCGTCCGACGACATCGTCGCCTATCTGAAGACCGGCCATAACCGCATCAGCGCCGCAACCGGGCCGATGGCTGAGGAGATCGACAACTCGACGTCGAAAATGAGCGACAGCGATCTCCAGGCGATGGCTACTTACCTGAAGTCGCTGCCGGGAAGGCAGGATAGTCCCGAGCCGGTGAAGGCGGACGATCCGGTCATGATCGCCGGGCAGGCGATCTACCGTGACCAATGCTCGGCCTGCCATGCGTTGGACGGCAAGGGAGTGCCGAAACTGTTCCCCTCACTGGCCGATTCCTCGGTGGTGCGCTCGCGCGATCCGGCGACCTTGATCCGCCTCATCCTGCGCGGCGCGCGCAGCGTCGCGACCAAGGAGGAGCCGACCTCGCCAGGCATGCCGTCGTTCGGCAAGCAGCTCGATGATGCGCAGATCGCGGCGGTGGCGAGCTACGTGCGCAACGCGTGGGGTCGCCAGGCCCCTGCGGTCGCCGCGAGCGAGGTTTCATCCGCAAAAAGCCGATTGAAAGCGCGGACCGACTAGGGCCGCAAGATTTTGCGCACCTTCTCCAGTTCCTCAGGCGTGTCGACGCCGAGCGGCACGTTGCCGATGATCTCGACATCGATGCGCATGCCGGCATCCATCGCGCGCAACTGCTCGAGCCGCTCGCGCTGTTCATTGGCCGACGGCGGCAACGTGACGAATTTTTCCAGCGCGGGGCGGCGATAGGCGTAGAGCCCGATGTGGTGGTAGTGCGGGCCGGCGCCTTGCGCATTGGCGCGGGTGAAGCGCGTGGCGCGAAAACGCCGCGGCGTGACCGGCCGGCCTTCGACCTTGACGATGTGCGGATTACTGCGCTCGGCGGCGATCCTGATTTCGGCAGCGAGCGTTGCGATATCAACCGCAGGATCGGCCAGCGGCTTGAGCGCGGCGCGGATATCGTCGGGCTCGATCGCCGGCAAGTCGCCCTGCACGTTCACCACGATGGCGATCTTGCGCTCCGGGTCGATCGCTTCGAGCGCCTCGAAGATGCGGTCGGAACCCGACAGGTGGTCGCCCCGCGTCATCAGGGCGCGGCCGCCGGCTTTTTCAACCGCCGCTTGCACGGCCTCCGAGTCGGTCGCCACCACTGCCTCGCCGAGTTTCGCGGCCTGTGCCCGGCGCAGCACGTGAACGATCATCGGCGATCCGTTGATGTCGATCAGCGGCTTGCCGGGCAGGCGGGAGGCGGCCATGCGGGCCGGGATCAGAATGATCGCAGAATTGGCGCCGAACATCGTGATGCAACGCCAGTGTGCGGGCCGAGCAAGGCCGGAATACGCGGTGATCTCGCCGTTATACGGGTTGCCAGCGGACGGGCAAACCGGTATCTGAAAACCCGCCGCCGGGGCCCGGTGGCGCTTTCGCCCCAGAGCCGTCTGCGATGAACTCCTTCGAATTGAACAAGATTCTCGGCGCGCTACTTGGCTGCTGCCTGATTTTGCTGGCGCTCAATATCGCCGCCGGCGCGATCTTCGCCCCGGAAAAGCCGGCCAAGCCCGGTTACGACATTGCGGTCAAGGAACCGGAAGCCGCGCCCGGCGCCGGTCCGGCCGAACCGTCTCAACCGATTGAAGTCTTGCTGGCGAGCGCCACCGCCGAAAAGGGCCAGGCCACCGCCAAGCAGTGCCAGGCCTGCCACACATTCGAGAAAGGCGGGCCCAATCGCGTCGGTCCGAATCTCTGGGGTATCGTCGGCCGCAAGCGCGCCTCCGAAGCCGGATTCAATTACTCCACCGCCATGAAGGCCAAAGGCGGCGAATGGACGTATGAAGAACTGAACCACTTCATCGCCAACCCACGCAGTTATATTCCCGGCACCAACATGACCTTCGCCGGCCTGCCGCGTGACGGCCAGCGCGCCGACGTGATCGCCTTCCTGCGCACGCTCGCCGATAGTCCGTTGCCGTTGCCGAAAGCCGCCGCCAATGCGCCGGCTCCTGCCGCGGGGCAAGCTCCCACCGCCGGTCAGGCGCCTGCTGCCGGCCAGCCGGCAGCAGCGGCGAAGCCCGTCCAAGCGCCTGCACCCGTCAAGCACTAAGCCGCACAGCCGCCTGCGTTCGAAATGCCGCACGAAGCCGCATTGCTTGCGTTGATCGGTCCTCGCGCGGGATGAATTGAGGCCGGAAAACCGACATAATCCTGCGGAATGCGTGATGGGCCGGAGCCTTCGCATGAAATTGTCTCGCCGATCGATCATACGCGGTGGCGCCGCCGCGTTGGCCGCGCCCGGCCTGTCCGCGCTGCCGGGCCTCATGCCTGCTGCCGCGCAGGAGCCGACAAAGGATCAGATTTGGCAGCACGGCCTCTCGCTGTTCGGCGAGTTGAAATATCCGGCCGGTTTCAAGCATTTTGACTATGTTAATCCGGCCGCGCCGAAGGGCGGCACAGCGCGACAGATTGCGTTGGGCACCTTCGACAATTTCAATCGCGTCGTCGCCGGCGTGAAAGGCAGTCTCGCCAACGGCCTCGAACTGGTTACCGAAACGCTGATGGCGCCGGCGCTCGACGAGGTGTCGACCGAATATGGTTCGGTCGCCGAAGCTGCCAGCCATCCGCTGGATTTTTCCTCAGTGACCTATCAGCTGCGCGAAAACGCGCGCTGGCATGACGGCAAGCCGATCACGCCCGAGGACATCATATTTTCGCTTGTGACCCTCAAGGCGAATAGCCCGCAACTCGGCGCCTACTACCGGCATGTGACGAAAGCGGAGAAAAGCGGACCGCGCGAAGTGACATTCACTTTCGATGGACCGGGAAACCGCGAACTGCCGCAGATTGTCGGTCAGCTTTATGTGCTCCCCAAGCACTATTGGGAAGGCGTTGACAAGAACGGCAGCAAGCGCGACGTGACCGCAACAACGCTCGATCCCCCGCTCGGCAGCGGCCCGTACCGGATTAAAGATTTCACGCCGGGCCGCACGGTGATTTATGAGCGCGTGAAGGACTATTGGGGCAAGGATCTCAACACTCAGATCGGACAGAACAACTTCGCCGAAATCCGCTATGAATATTTTCGTGATGCCATTGTCGCAATTGAAGCCTTCAAGGCAGACGTCGTCGACTGGCGAACCGAGAACAGCGCCAAAAACTGGGCCACAAGCTATACGATCGAAAGTTTTCCCGCCGTAAAGGACAAGCGCGTCGTTCTGGAAGAATTTCCAATCCGCAATTTCGGTTCGATGCAGGCGTTCGCCTTCAATATTCGGCGCGACAAATTCAAGGATGCGCGGGTGAGGCGCGCCTTCAACTTCGCCTTCGACTTCGATGAGATGAACAAGCAGATCTTCTTCGGCCAATACAAGCGCATCAACAGCTATTTCGAAGGCACCGAGCTGGCCTCGTCCGGCTTGCCGCAGGGCAAGGAACTGGAAATTCTCGAAGTGGTGCGTGACAAGGTACCGGCCGAGGTTTTCACCGCGGCCTACACAAACCCGGTCGGCGGCAGTCCCGAGAATGTGCGTAACAATCTGCGCGAGGCGCTTCGGCTGCTGAAAGAAGCCGGCTACGAGGTTCGCAACACCAAGCTCGTCAATAGCAAGACCGGCGAGCCAGTCAGCGTCGAGTTCCTGGTGGACGATCCGGCGACCGAACGCTTCGTGCTGTTCTACAAGCCGTCGCTGGAGCGGCTTGGCATCGCGGTCTCCGTGCGAACGGTCGACCCCGCGCAATACGAAAACCGCCTGCGGCAATGGGACTTCGACATCATTGTGGCTTCGTGGCCCGAATCTTTGTCGCCCGGCAACGAACAACGGGGATACTGGGGCTCGCAGGCGGCGGATCAGCCGGGTTCGCAGAATCTAATTGGTATTAAAAATCCGGCGCTCGATGCGCTGATTGAGCGCGTGATCTTCACCAAGGATCGCGACGATCTGGTCGCTGCCACCAAGGCGCTCGATCGCGTGTTGCTGTGGAATTTCTACCTCGTGCCGCAGTGGACCTACGGCAAGGTCCGCAGCGCGCGCTGGGACCGCTTCGGCCGGCCCGAAAACATGCCGAAATACGGGCTTTCCGCATTCCCCGCGATCTGGTGGTGGGACGCGCAAAAGGCGGCCAAGGCGCAGCGCACATAATGAGCGTGCTCACGCGCCGCGATGCCCTGGTGTTGACCGGTGCGGCCGTTGCAGCGGTGTCACGAATCCTCCCGGCCGTCGCGCAAGACGCCGAGCGGCACGGCATATCGGCGTTTGGCGATCTCAAATATCCCGCGGATTTTCGGTATTTCGGCTACGTCAATCCGGACGCGCCGAAAGGCGGGACATTTTCGCAGATCGGGCCGAGCCGGCAATTTAACCAGTCGTTCCTGACGTTCAATTCGCTCAACAGCTACATTCTCAGGGGCGACGCCGCACAGGGCATGGAGTGGACCTTCGCCACACTGATGGCGCGTTCGGGCGATGAGCCGGACGGCATGTATGGCCTGGCGGCGAAGTCGGTGCGCATCAGCGATGACGGGCTGACCTACCGCTTCACGTTGCGTTCCGAAGCCAAATTCCACGATGGCACGGCGCTCACCGCCCATGACGTGGCGTTTTCGCTGGCGACGCTCAAGGAAAAAGGCCATCCGATCATCACTCAACTGCTGCGCGACTTCAAAGGCGCGCAGGCGAATGACGATACGACCGTAACGATGCAATTCGCGGACAAGCGCGGACGCGACGTGCCGCTGTTCGTCGCCGGCTTGCCGATCTTCTCGCGCGCGTATTATTCCAAGCAGCCGTTCGACCAAACGACGCTGGATATCCCCCTTGGCAGCGGACCGTACAAGGTCGGCAAGTTCGAGCCGGGCCGCTATATCGAGTACGAGCGCGTAAAGGAATGGTGGGGAGCGAATTTGCCGGTGTCGCGCGGTCAAAATAATTTCGACATCCTGCGCTACGAATTTTATCGCGACCGCGACGTTGGCTTCGAAGGCTTCACCGGCAAGAGTTATCTGTTCCGCGAGGAGTTCACTTCTAAGACCTGGGCGACCCGCTACGATTTTCCAGGCATACGCGACGGCCGCGTCAAGAAGGAAATATTGCGCGACGATACGCCCTCGGGCGCGCAAGGCTGGTTCATCAATACGCGGCGCGCGAAATTCAAGGATCGCCGCCTGCGCGAGGCGTTGATCGATGCCTTCGATTTCGAATGGACCAACAAGACGCTGATGTATGGCTCTTACGACCGCACGCAGTCGGTGTTTCAGAATTCGAAGATGATGGCGGCGGGCAAGCCGGAAGCGGACGAACTCGCTTTGCTCGAGCCGTTGCGCGGCAAGGTGCCAGACGAAGTGTTCGGCGAACCCTATGTGCCGCCGGTGACGGACGGTTCGGGTCAAGATCGCACCTGGCTGCGACGTGGCTCGCAACTGCTCCAGGACGCCGGCTATCCGGTCAAGAACGGCAAGCGCACGCTGCCGAGCGGCGAGCCGCTGACAATAGAATTTCTACTCGACGAGCCGACCTTCCAGCCGCACCACATGACCTACATCAAGAATCTCGGAATTCTCGGCATCGACGCGACCTTGCGGCTGGTTGACCCGGTGCAATATCGGGCGCGCGCCGACGATTTCGATTTCGACATCACGATCGAGCGGTTCAATTTTTCCGAGACGCCGGGCGATTCCTTACGCACTTTTTTCTCGTCGCAGGCGGCGAAGACCAAGGGCACGCAAAATCTCGCCGGCATCTCCGATCCGGTTATCGACGACCTGATCGATGCCATCATCGCCGCCAAAACGCGGCCAGAACTGGTCACCGCCTGTCGCGTACTCGATCGCGTCATTCGCGCCGGCCGGTATTGGGTGCCGCACTGGTATAAGTCCTCGCACTGGCTGGCCTACTGGGACGTGTTTGGCCATCCCAAGGACAAGCCGCGCTACTCCCGCGGCGCGCCGGAGACCTGGTGGTTCGACCGCGACAAGGCGGTAAAGCTGGACCGGGCGGAGTAAGCTGAACGATGGCCGCCTACATCGTCCGCCGCATTTTGTTTATGATTCCGACGCTGCTCGGCATCCTGCTGGTCGCCTTTGTGGTGATTCAGTTCGCGCCGGGCGGCCCGGTCGAGCGCGTCATCGCGCAACTGTCGGGCTCCGATACCGGGGCGACCTCGCGGATTTCCGGCGGTGCCGGCGGCGACTTTGCCGGCCGCGGCATGGCGCAGGGCGGCGCGCAGATCGACGCCGGCACGTCCAAGTATCGCGGCGCGCAAGGACTCGACCCCGAATTCATCAAGAAGCTGGAAAAGCAGTTCGGCTTCGACAAGCCGGCTTATGAACGTTTCGGTCTGATGTTGTGGAATTACGCGCGGTTCGATTTCGGCAAGAGCTATTTCCGCGACGTCAGCGTACTTCAACTCATCAAGGATAAACTGCCGGTTTCGATCTCGCTCGGCCTCTGGATGACGCTGTTGACCTATCTGATCTCGATTCCGCTCGGCATCCGCAAAGCGGTCGCGGACGGCTCGAGCTTCGACATCTGGACGTCCGGTATCATCATCGTCGGTTATGCCATTCCGGGTTTCCTGTTTGCTATCCTGCTGATCATCTTGTTCGCCGGCGGGTCGTTCTTCGACTGGTTTCCGCTGCGGGGGCTTACCTCCGACTATTGGGACCAACTCAGTTGGGGGCGCAAGATCATCGATTATTTCTGGCACTTGGTGCTGCCGGTCACGTCGATGGCGCTGGGGGCGTTCGCCACCATGACGCTGCTCACCAAGAACTCATTTCTTGAGGAGATCCGCAAACAATATGTGCTGACCGCGCGCGCCAAGGGCGCCAGCCAGACCCGCGTGCTATACGGTCACATCTTCCGCAATGCCATGCTGATTGTCATCGCCGGGTTCCCCTCGGCTTTCATCGGCGCGTTCTTCGGCGGCGCGCTGCTGATCGAGACGATTTTCTCGCTCGACGGGCTCGGCCTCCTCAGCTTCGAGAGTGTGCTCAATCGCGATTATCCGGTGGTATTTGCCAATCTCTATATTTTTTCGCTGATGGGCCTGGTGGTGAATCTGATTTCTGACCTGACCTACACTTGGGTCGACCCGCGCATCGATTTCGAAACGCGGGAAGTGTGATGGACACGCGCGTCGGCATTCCGGCCCCCGAAATCACCACCGCCGGCCCCACCGGCCTTGTAGTGCCGCCGCAGCTCAAATGGATTTCGATCTCGCCGCTCAACAAAAGGCGTTGGGAGAATTTCAAATCGAACCGGCGCGGTTACTGGTCGCTGTGGATTTTCCTGGTGCTGTTCATCGTTTCGCTCGGCGCCGAGTTCATCGCCAACGACAAGCCATTCCTGGTAAAATACGACGGGCATTATTACTCGCCGGCGCTGTTTACCTATCCGGAGACCATGTTCGGCGGCGGTTTCGAAACCGCCGCCGACTACCGCGATCCGTTCGTGCAGAAGAAAATCGACGACAAGGGCGGCTACATGCTGTGGCCGCCGGTCCGCTACTCCTACGACACGCATAATCTGGATTTGCCGACGCCGGCGCCGTCGAAACCGACCTGGTTGTTGACAGAGAAGGAATGCAAACCGGTGGTCGAGCGCAAGCATCTCTCCGGCTGCCGCGACCTCGAATACAACTGGCTCGGCACCGACGATCAGGGCCGCGGCCCGTTCGCGTGGCTGATTTATGGCTTTAGAATCCCAGTTTTATTCTGCCTGATCCTTACCCCGGTTTCGTCGGCGGTCGGCATCGCGGCCTGCGCGGTGCAGGGC
>JBPCQM010000164.1:0-32037 GCA_050998115.1 Pseudolabrys sp.
ATACCGCGCCGTCCGGGGAGCGTGGCGCGCCCCCTGCCCGCGTCGTGCGCCTCGACAATGTCGCCGACCGCCGCTGCAACGCCGGCGCGTTCCAGCGCCTCGATGGCCAGTTGCCGTTTCCACGTCCTTTGCGGCGGCAGCGCCCAGTGCTGCAGCGCGCAGCCGCCGCACACGCCGAAATGCGGGCAGATCGGCGTCACCCGCTGGGGGTTCGCCGTATCGACCGCCAGGAGCCGCGCACGGTCAGGATGGCCGGGCACGCTCTGGACGGTCACCGTCTCGCCCGGGAGTGTGTAGGGAACAAAAATGGGGCCGTCGGCGACGCCATCGCCGCGATGACCGAGCCCGGTGATGGCGAGCGTTTCGCTCATGCCACGGCTCTAGCGGCTGTCGAGGCGCGCCGCAACGCAGCTATCGAATGCGGTCAGTGGGTCAGGGCTCGGGGCGTGCGCCAAGGCGGGCATGAAGCCGCGCCGGGTCAGCGCGTCAAACCGCCAGATCAGCAGCACCGCATAGACCAATAGGCCGATGGTGAAGCCGATCCAGACACCGTTGACGCCGAGCCGGAGCGGAAACGCCAGCGTGTAGCAGGCCACGAAGCCGACCAGCCAGAAACTCCCCGCGGCGGCGTCGCGCGCCAAGCCGTTTTTTCACCTTAACGCGGCCGGCTTCGACCACCGCCCCGGAGAAGCATCACGCCAGCTTCACGGTCTCCGCCGCGGCGTCCTTGCCGAGCGCCTCAAATACCTTGGCGACGATGCCGCGGGCGTCGAGCCCGGCCTTGGCGTACATCGCGGCGGGCGAATCCTGGTCGAGGAACACGTCCGGCAACACCATGGTGCGAACCTTGAGGCGGTCGAGCGCGTCGTGTTCGGTCAGGGCCTGGAGCACATAAGAGCCGAAGCCGCCGACCGCGCCTTCCTCGATCGTCACCAGCACCTCGTGCTGGCTCGCCAGCCGCAACAGCAAATCGACATCGAGCGGCTTGGCAAACCGCGCGTCGGCGACGGTGGTGGACAGCCCAAGCGCCGCCAGTTCGTCGGCGGCTTTCAGACACTCGCCAAGCCGCGCGCCAAACGATAGCAGCGCCACCTTGTGACCCTCACGCAGGATGCGGCCCTTGCCGATCTCGAGCGGCTTGCCTTCCATCGGCATCGGCACGCCGAGACCCTCGCCGCGGGGATAACGCAGCGCAGAGGGCCGGTCGTCGATCGCTGCCGCGGTCGCGACCATGTGCACCAGCTCGGCTTCGTCGGCCGCCGCCATCAGCACAAAGCCGGGCAGGCAGCCGAGATAGGCAACATCGAAGGCGCCGGCATGGGTCGGCCCATCGGCGCCGACCAGCCCGGCGCGATCAAGCGCAAAGCGCACCGGCAGTCGCTGCACGGCGATGTCGTGCACCACCTGGTCATAGCCGCGTTGCAGGAAAGTCGAATAGATCGTCGCAAACGGCTTGAAGCCCTCGGCGGCAAGCCCGCCGCAGAACGTCACCGCGTGCTGCTCGGCGATGCCGACGTCGAAGCAGCGGGCGGGGAATTCCTTGGCGAACAGATCGAGCCCGGTGCCGGCCGGCATCGCCGCGGTGATGGCGACGATCTTGTCGTCCTTGCGCGCCTCCTTGATCAGGCTCTCGGCGAATACTTTGGTGTATTGCGGCGCGGCGGATTTCGACTTGACCTGCGCGCCGGTTGCGACATCGAACTTGACGACGCCATGATATTTGTCCGTTGAAGTCTCGGCTGGCGCGTAGCCCTTGCCCTTCTGTGTGACGACGTGAACCAGGATCGGACCCGCTTGCGCGTCGCGCACATTGCGCAACACCGGAAGCAGGTGATCGAGATTGTGGCCGTCGATCGGGCCGACATAATAGAAGCCCATTTCCTCGAACAGCGTGCCGCCGGTCCAGAAGCCGCGCGCGAATTCCTCGGCCCGCTCGGCCTTTTTCTCGAAAAATTTCGGCAGATGGCGCGCCAACTGCTTGCCGATGTCGCGCAGCGTCCGGTAGGTCTTGCCGGAAATCAGCCGCGCCAGATAAGCCGACATCGCGCCGACCGGCGGCGCGATCGACATGTCGTTATCGTTGAGGATGACGATGAGCCGCGAATTCATCGCACCGGCGTTGTTCATCGCCTCGTAAGCCATGCCGGCCGACATCGCGCCGTCGCCGATCACGGCGACGACGTTATTGTCGCGGCCTTGCAGATCGCGCGCCACCGCCATGCCGAGCCCGGCCGAAATCGAGGTAGAGGAATGCGCGGCGCCGAACGGGTCGTATTCGCTTTCGGCGCGCTTGGTGAAGCCCGACAGTCCGCCGCCCTGTCTCAAGGTACGGATGCGGTCGCGCCGCCCGGTCAGGATTTTGTGCGGATAGGCCTGGTGGCCGACGTCCCAGATCAGCCGGTCGGCTGGTGTGTCGAACACGTAATGCAACGCGACCGTCAGTTCGATCACGCCAAGACCAGCGCCGAGATGACCGCCGGTCTTGGCAACGGCATCGATGGTTTCGTGGCGCAACTCGGCGGCAAGCTGCGGCAATTGCCCGGGCGATAGTTTGCGCAGATCGTCTGGTAGGGCGATCTGGTCAAGCAGCGGGGTTTTTGACGGTTCCGGCATCTCAGCCCGTGTACACGAAAGGAACGGCGCTAAGCAATCGTCCGGCCGGCAAAGTCAGGGCGCGGTTCCGTTGGAAGATACGCCGGGAAGCAAACAAAAAAGGCCCGCGAGCGGCGCTCGCGGGCCGCAAATGCGTCAGATCAGTTGGAAACGCTTTGGTCGCGCTGCGTATTGGCTGCGGAACCCGAAGTGAATGAGCTCGGTGCGTCACGAACGAGGCCGTCCGGCAGCTTGGCGGTCTTCAGTATTTTCCCGCCGTTTAGCTGCGCTAGTTCCTCGACGTAAACGCGGGTCGCAAAAATCCCGATCGGCGAGGGGACTTTCAGTCCCATGTAGTCCGCGATGCCACCGATGAACTCCACGCAGTTGTTCACCAGCGCGTTCCACGTCTTGGTGTCGGCTTGTTTCTTCTTGCTGAAGGCGACGACCTTTTTGTATTCGGCTGCCGTCAATCTCACGCGATAGCGCGCAGTCAAATACAATTCTGGCTCATCATCGCCGTCGCTGGCGCCGGTCTCGGCGGGCACCGGAAGGATATGGCCGATTGTCCACGCCACCACGCTGCAATTGACACAGTCGGGACGATCTCCGGCTGGATGTAGGCCGGCAATCGTCCCCTTGGTGCCGACACGGCCATACAAGACGAATGCGTGGCCGTAGTTGGCGGCGTTTCGCGATCGAAACTCGATGAAATACGGCCTGCCTTCGCTGACCGCGGTGCCAGTCTGGTGGGCTGGTGCGGCTGCGGTCTGATCCCGCGCTTGCGCGGGCGAAGCGTTGACGGCGCCAGCAATCATGCAGGCACCCAGCAGTGCCAAGCCTGTTTTTTTGAAGGGAAGTCGTCTTGTCGTGAAGAGGGATCGTTGCATAACTCTACCCTTCAGCGCCCCATTCGAACACACCTGTCCCTCGGAGAAAGACTCCGAAATCGCACACGGGACTCTGGCGAAACCGAACAAAAGGTTAACGGGATCAGCCGAAGCCGATCCCGCTCCTTATCGGTAAAGAATTAGCCTCTGGTCTGAACGACCGGGGCTTTTCCTTTGCCAAGAATCGGCGCTTTGCCTTTGCCGGCACAGCCAGCAACGCTCAACGCCGTTAGAACAGCTACTGCAATCAGCACGTACTTCCGCATGGGAATCCCCATTGGGTGTTGGATTTTATTCATCAGCAAGTAAGTCGCCTCACCTAGGTAAAGGCCAAGAAACGCTATAAGGCGCCGCACAAAACCACTAGAACAAAAAGGCCACATCTCACAACAAAGTGGCTCGCGGCGCTGACCGTTTTTGAACCTGGATCAGCGGGCAGCACCCAAACATTTGCCCAAACGTGGTTAAGAAAGCAATAAAAACAGCCAGATAGTCTATTTCAGGACCACGACTTTGGTACCGAAGCTCACCCGGTCGTAGAGGTCCATGACGTCCTGGTTATACATGCGAATGCAGCCGTGAGACACGAATCCCCCGACCGAAGCCGGATTGTTAGTGCCGTGAATCGCATATTCGCCGCCGGCGATCGTCATGGCGGCGGCACCCATCGGATTGCTCGGGCTGCCGCTGGGAATGAGATCAGGAATGCTTGGACGCTCGCGTTTCATCATTTCCGGCGGCCGCCAGCCGGGCTTAATGTATTTGCCGGAAATGAAAGAGGTGCCGGCCCAGGCCTGGCCCGCCTTGCCGACCCCGACCGGATAGCGAATCGCCTTACCGTCGCCGACGACGTAATAAAGCCGCCGCTCATTGGTCTTGACCACGATGGTGCCGGCCGAATAGCCCCCGAAAGACACGGTTTCCCGCGCTTGCGCTGAGGCGGTGGCAAGCAAGCCTGCTGCCGCCAGCACGGCCGGCAGCAACAAAACCCGTCGAAATGCGATCTGTCTCATCAGTTCATTCATTGGAATCGACCCCGTTTGCCGAAACTACGGCCCTCAGCGCTCCCGAAGTCCGGAGAATTCACGTTGTAGCAAAATTAGTTGCCGCTTCAAGCCGGGAATTCCCTTAAAAAAGGCGGCAGAGCCATGCAACCGGCCGATAACCAGCAATGACCAAAACCCTAGCGCTCGTCATCTGGTTCGCCGGCATCGTGGGCTGGTGCGCCATCCGGCAGCCTTATGTGCGCCGCTCAAAAAAGACCGCGGTTCGCAAGTCGCTGGTCGACTTGCGGGAATGGATTCTGCTGGGCCTGGCCGCCGCCGGCCTGTTCTTGTTGCCCGCGCTTTATGCCGTGACCGGATTTCCCGGCGCTTTTGAACGGCCCTTCGTGCCGATGGTGGCCTGGCTTGGTGTTGCGGCCTTGGCGGCGGCGATTTGGCTGTTCTGGCGCAGCCATGCCGATCTCGGCGGCAATTGGTCGGCCAGCCTGAAGCTACGGTCGTCGCACGATCTGATCACCACCGGGGTCTACCGCCTGGTGCGGCATCCGATGTATTCGTCGTTTCTGCTGCTGGGTCTTGCACAATTGCTGCTGTTGCCGAATTGGTTTGCCGGCTTGGCCGGGGTGACGGGCGCCGGCGCGCTCTACGTTTTTCGCGTGGCGCGCGAAGAGCAAATGATGATCGAACTTTTTGGCGAGTCCTATCGCTCATACATGGCGCGGACCCGGCGAATAATCCCTTGGCTGCTATGATCGACCGGTGACGATTGGGGGCGTGAGACATGCGCGGGCGGGCGATCCGGTTATCGAAGCCGCGGCGCATGGTCATCGACCTGTTGCACTTCGCGCGCAAGCTGCCGACCTTGCCGGTGCAGCGGCGCGTCGATATCGCGGCGCTCGTTGCGGCGCGGGCGGCTTGCCGGGAGCGGCCGCAATGGACCGCGATCTTTACCAAAGCCTATGCGCTTGCGAGCGATGAGTTTCCAGCGCTGCGTCGTGCTTATGTGGCGTTTCCCTGGCCGCGGCTTTACGAATATCCGATCAGCACCGCGAGCATCGCCTTCGAGCGCGACTATCAAGGTGAGCCGAGCCTGTTTTTCCATTTGTTCAAGGATCCGGCGGCGCGCTCGCTGACCGACCTTGGCCGGGAAATCCGCCGTGTTGCCAACGCGCCGATCGCGGAGATCAAGGAATTCCGCCGCGCGCTTTATATTGCCGGACTGCCGCGTCCGCTGCGCCGGCTGGCATGGTGGGTGGGACTCAATCTCGGCCGCCAGCGCGGCAATCATTTCGGCACCTTCGGCGTTTCGGTTTATTCGGCGCTCAGCGCCGAATCGCTGCACCCGCTGTCGCCGCTGACGACGCTGTTGAATTATGGCGTGATCGGGGACGACGGATCGGTGGATGTGCGCATCGTCTATGACCATCGCGTGATGGACGGCGCCACCATCGCCCGCGTGCTGGCAAGGCTGGGAGAAATTCTCACCGGGCCGCTGGTCGACGAGATCAAGTCGCTCGAACAAGCGCCGTGATCAATCGAAGTGGTCAATCGACATCGAGCGGCTCGGTCCCGGTTGGCTTGCCGCCGGCGTCGAGTGTGATTTTTTCCACCCGCGCCTCGGCTTGCGCCAATAGCTCGGTGCAGCGCTTTTTCAGCGCTTCGCCACGCTCGTAGATCGCCACCGATTCCTCGAGCGGTACCTTGCCTTCCTCCAGCCGCTTGACGATCGATTCCAGTTCCTCGATTGCCCGCTCGAACGGCAGTTTCCTGATGTCGGCGCTGTCGCTGTCGGCCATAATCCGCTTCCTGAACCGGGGATTTGCGACACTATAGAGGCGTTTCGCCGCAACCGCGAGCCGCCGAAAGGGCGCGATGGGAAAACTCGACGGCAAAATCGTGCTCGTCACCGGCGCGGCGGGCGGCATCGGCGCTGCGGTGGTTGCGGCCGTCAGGGTTGCGGGCGGACGCGTGGTGGCGAGCGATCTGGCGGGCAAAACCGGCATCGACCACGAACTCGACGTGACGAGCGAAACGGATTGGCGGCAGACGATTGCAGCAATCACCTGCGAGCCGGGCCGCCTCGACGGGCTGGTCAACGCCGCCGGTATCGTTGCGCTGGGCAGCGTTGAGGGGATTGACCTCGACACGTGGCGGCGCGTGCTGGCGGTCAATCTCGACGGCACGTTCCTCGGCTGCAAACTCGCGATGCCGATGCTACGCAAGCAAGGCGGCGCGATCGTCAACCTGTCATCGGTGTCGGGCCTGATCGGCGGGCATAATCTCGCCGCCTACAACGCATCGAAAGGCGGCGTCTCGTTGCTGTCAAAATCGGTCGCGCTCTACGGCGCGCGGCTCAAGCCGCCGGTGCGCTGCAACGCGGTGTGCCCGGCCTTCATCGAAGGGCCGATGGTAGACTACACGATCCGTGCGGCGAAGAATCCGGAACGCGCGCGCGAAAAATTCACCGCTGATATTCCACTCGGCCGGCTCGGCGCGCCGTCCGAGGTCGCGGCGCTTTGCGTCTATTTGCTGTCGGATGACGCCGCCTTTATCACCGGCGCGGATTTGCCGATCGACGGCGGCCTCACCGCGCGTTGACAATCGCTACCCGTGCATCAACGCGGTGACGTGCGCGGCGACCGAGCGCGACAGGCCGTCGAGGTCGTAGCCGCCTTCCAGCAGCGAGACGATGCGCCCGCCGGCGCTGTCGTCGGCAACATCCATCAGCGCGCGCGTCACCCAGGTGTAATCGGCTTCGACCAGATTGAGATTGGCGAGCGGGTCGCGGGTATGGGCGTCGAAGCCCGCGGAGATGATGAGCAAGTCCGGCTTGAAGCCGGAGAGCCGCGGCAGGATCGTGGTCTCGACCGCCTGGCGGAACACGTCGCCGCCATCGCCCGCCGACAGCGGCGCGTTGACGACGGTGTTGAATTCGCCGCGCTCGCCTTTGGCGCCGGTGCCGGGATAAAGCGGCATCTCGTGGGTGGAGCAATACATCACGCTGTTGTCGGCCCAGAAAATATCCTGCGAGCCGTTGCCGTGGTGGACATCGAAATCGACGATGGCGACACGCTCGGCGCCGTGTTTCTTCTGCGCATGACGCGCGGCGATGGCGGCGTTGTTGAAGAAGCAGAAGCCCATCGCCCGCGTTGTTTCGGCATGATGGCCCGGCGGCCGGGTGGCGACGAAGGCGTTGTCGGCTTTTTTTGTCATCACCTCGTCGACCGCCAGCGTGGCGCCGCCGGCGCAGCGCAGCGCGGCCTCGAAACTGCCGGGCGACATCGTGGTGTCGGCATCGATCCGCACCATGCCCTCGCG
Source organism: Pseudolabrys sp. (assembly GCA_050998115.1). Taxonomy (GTDB): domain Bacteria; phylum Pseudomonadota; class Alphaproteobacteria; order Rhizobiales; family Xanthobacteraceae; genus Pseudolabrys. The sequence goes on from JBPCQM010000164.1 coordinate 7,805, forward strand.
CGGCGCGGCAGCGCGGATCGCCTCGACGTAGTCGGCCGGATGCGCCAGCGCGACGATCGCGGCGTCCGCCATCGGCGCTTGCATGCGCGCCAGCGCCTGAAATTTCTCGTTCTCCAGCGCGCGTTCGATCGCGCGCAGCCGGTCGGGCCGCTCCGGATGTCCGGGCGGGGTGAGATGTTCGAGACAGGCGGCATGCGAGATCAGCAGGGTGGACATCGGTAAGACTTAAACGCTCAGGAACGCCGGTGGAAGGGCCGGTTCATACTCCGCTCATCCCCGCGCAAGCGGGTAACCAGCTCTTTAGTTTCCGTGGTTCTGGTTCCCGCTTGCGCGGGAATGAGCGAAAAAATGCGCCCGCTCCTCAGGATGACGAAGCAGGCTTAAGGCTCACCCCCTCCGGCGGTGGCATGTCATCGGGCACGAAGAAGTCGGGCTGCAAGGCCTCGCTCGGATCGACGCGATACTGGTCGAAATCGGTAACGCCTTCGCCGGCGAGGAAATTGTCGTCGATCAGGAAATTTCCGGTGAAGTCGCGGCCTTTCTGAAAGATTCGCCAGGCCGCTTCGGCGAGAATGTCGGGCTTGCGCGACATCCGCATCATCTTGTCGCCGCCGAGCAGGTTCTTGATCGCGGCGGTGGCGATGGTGGTTCGCGGCCACAGCGCATTGACCGCGACCTTGCCGCGCAATTCGCCGGCGAGGCCGAGCACCACCATGCTCATGCCGAATTTCGCCATCGTGTAGGCGGTCGACGGCGCGAACCATTTCTCCTTCATTTCGAGCGGCGGCGATAGCATCAGAATGTGCGGCTGCTTCGATTTCAGCAGATGCGGGATCGCATATTTCGACACCACGAAGGTGCCGCGCGCGTTGATCGCGTGCATCAGGTCGAAGCGTTTCATGTCGGTCTGCGCCACCGGCGTCAGCGAGATCCCGCTCGCGTTGTTGACGACGATGTCGATGCCGCCGAACGCCGCGGCGGTTTGGTCGAGCGCCTGTTTCACCGCGGCCTCCTCGCGCACATCAACGACGAGCGGCAGCGCGCGGCCACCGGCCTTTTCGATGTCGGCGGCGGCCGTGTGGATGGTGCCTTCGAGCTTGGGGTGCGGCTGCGTGGTCTTGGCGGCGATCGCGATATTGGCGCCGTCGCGCGCGGCACGCAGCGCAATGGCGAGCCCGATGCCGCGCGAAGCTCCGGTGATGAACAGCGTCCTGCCCTTGAGCGACATGCTGAGAATCCTCGGCCCTCGCAATTTTTGTGATCTATTCCTAGATGATGGCCCGGCGCGGTAAAAGCCCGCCGCAAGGCGCCATTTCATGCAATTGACCGGCATTCATCATCTCACCGCGGTGTCGGCGGACGCGCCTGGAAACAAGGCGTTTTACATCGGGGTCCTCGGCATGCGGCTGGTGAAGAAGACCGTCAATCAGGACGACGTCAGCGCCTATCATCTGTTTTACGCCGATGGCGTGGCGGCGCCCGGCAGCGACCTGACATTTTTCGATTTTCCGGCCCAGCCAGAGAAGCGCGGCAACAACAGCCTCAGCTGCACCGGCTTGCGGGTCAACGGCGAAACGACGCTGCAATGGTGGCAGCAGCGGCTGGAGCTGGCGGGCGCGCGCATCGGCGAACTGGCCGAACGGGACGGCCGGCTGACGCTCGATTTTCTTGATCCGGAGGGCCAGCGGCTCGCGTTGGTTGACGACGGCGGCAAGGGCGATGCGCATCCGTGGGACAGGAGCGTGGTGCCGGCGCAGCATCAGATTCGCGGGCTCGGTCCGATCGTCATGACGGTGCCGGATCTGGCGCCGACCGACGCGGTGCTGACCCAAGTGATGGCGATGCGCCAGGTGCGCGAATACGGCTATCCCGGATCGAACACCGATCGCATTCACGTCTATGAGATGGGCGAGGGCGGTCCGGCCGCCGAGCTGCATGTCGCGGTGCGGCCCGATCTGGCGTCGGCGCAGCCCGGTGCCGGCGGCGTGCATCACGTCGCGTTCCGCACGCCGGATGACACGCAATATGAGGAATGGGCGGCGCGGCTCAAATCGATGCGGGTGCCCAACAGCGGCAAGGTCGACCGCTTCTGGTTTCATTCGCTGTATTTCCGCGAGCCGAACGGCATCCTGTTCGAGATCGCCACCGACGGCCCGGGCTTCGCGGTCGACGAGCCGCTCGATAAATTGGGCGAGAGCTTGGTGCTGCCGCCGTTCCTCGAAGCGCGCCGGGCCGAGATCGAGGCGGGGCTGAAGCCGCTATAAGTTGCGAGGCCCGCGCTCATTCGGGCGCTCATCCTTGCTCCGTCATCCGTAAGGTGCGCGGCCACCGGGTCCGGCTTCGCTGGCCGATGAGAAACTCCGCCGCTCCTCGAAGGATGAACGGCCGCGACGATGCGCGGTGATCCTTCGGGTGGTGACGCTTGTCCAAGTCACCGTTTGCGCGTCATGAAAGTTTGGAACGCGGCCTGCGCTTCAGGGGATTGCAGCCGTATTTTGAAGGCGTCGGCTTCCTCATCGATTCGCGCCGCGATCTCGTCGCGCGTGCCGCGCATGAGATGCCGCGCTGCAAGCATGGCCTGCGGCGGCAGCGCCGCGATGTGACGCGCCGCCTTCATCGCTTCGCCCTCGATTTGGTCAGCCGGCGCTATCGTGTTGATGAGGCCGGCTGTTTTCGCCGCGTCGGCGCTCAGCGGTTGTCCCATCACCAAAAGCGAGAAGGCGCGCGCGTGACCCATCAGCCGCGGCGCGATCAGGCTCGACGCCGCTTCCGGCACGAGGCCGAGCCCGACGAACGGCGTCGCGAACCGTGCGTCCTCGGACGCGACCACATGGTCGCAGTGCAGCAGCATGGTCGTGCCGACGCCGATCGCGTTGCCTTGCACGGCGGCGACCAATGGCTTGGCGCAGCGCGCCAGCGCATGAAGAAAGTGCAGCACTTCGGGCGCAAGTCCGCCGCTTGCGCTTGCTTTGAGGAAGTCGCCGATATCGTTGCCGGCGCAGAATACGCTCGGCGCGCCGCCGATCAGCACGCAGCGGATCTCCGGATTTTGTTCAGCGCCTTCGATGGCATTCGCCATCGCGGCATACATATCCGCGGTGAGGGCGTTCTTTTTTTCGGCGCGATTCATTCGCACGGTGCGGATCGGTCCGTCGTCCTTGACCAGGATCGCATCGCTCATCACGAGCTATTCCGCCAAGGCGGCTTGCGCGGCGTTGATGCTCTCGGCGCCGGTCGTCACAACGCGCTCAAGGCCGCCGGCTTGCACGGCGATATTTTCGGCGAAGAACCTCGCCAGCGCGGTTCGGCTTGCGCCGTCGCCCCGGCGCAGCGAGACGAGCGCGTCGTCCGCCAACATGCAGCCGCCGGCGGCGTAACCGAACAATCGCAGATAAGGCGTCGCGCCGGCCAGCGCGCTGTCGGACGTTTTTTGCGCCAGCAGCCATTGCGTCGCGCCATCGAGGCTGTCGAGCGCCTCATTCAGCCGCGCGCCGGTCTCGCCGAGCGTGGGGTCGTTGGTTTCCCGTACTTTGGCGACAATGGCGCGTAATTCGCCGAGATAGGCGGCGACGGCGTGGCCGCCGTCGAGCGGCAACTTCCGCGCCACCAGATCGAGCGCCTGGATGCCGTTGGTGCCTTCGTAGATCGCGGCGATGCGGGCGTCACGATAGTGCTGCGCGGCGCCGGTTTCCTCGATGAAGCCCATGCCGCCATGCACCTGGATGCCGAGCGAAGCGACCTCGATGCCGATATCGGTGGAGAAGGCCTTGGCGACCGGGGTCAACAACGAAGCGCGCTCATCCGCGGCCTTGCGCGCCGCCTCGGTCTTGCCGCGCTGCGAGCGGTCGATGGCGACGCCGGTCGCGTAGCAAATGCTGCGCGCGGCGTGGGTCAGCGCGCGCATCGTCAGCAACATGCGTTTGACGTCGGGATAGCCGATGATGGTTTTTGGCCCCTGCTTGCGCTCGCGCGCGTAGGCCAACGCCTGCTGAGTCGCGAGTTCGGCGACGCCTACACCCGACAGGCCGACCGCAAGCCGGGCGCGGTTCATCATGGTGAACATATAGAGCATGCCGTTGTGCTCTTGCCCGACCAGGTAGCCGGTCGCGCCGCCGTGATCGCCATAGACCATCGTGCAGGTGGGCGAAGCGTGAATCCCCATCTTGTGCTCGACCGAGTGCGCGCGCACATCGTTGCGCTTGCCGTCCGGCAACAGCTTCGGCACCAGGAACAGCGAGATGCCCTTGGTCCCGGCCGGCGCATCCGGCAGTCGCGCCAGCACGAAATGGATGATGTTAGAGGTTAAGTCGTGCTCGCCGTAGGTGATGAAAATTTTCTGCCCGGTGATGCGATAGCTGCCGTCCGCCGCGCGCTCGGCTCTGGTGCGCAGCGCACCGACGTCCGAGCCGGCCTGCGGCTCGGTGAGCTGCATCGTGCCCATCCACTCGCCGCTGATCAGCTTGCCGAGATATTTTTGCTTGAGTTCCTCGCTGCCGTAGGCGTGCAGCGCATCGACCGCGGCCATGGTCAGCACCGGGCCGATGCCGAACGCGGTCGAGGCGGAACTCCACATCTCGATGCAGGCGGCGTTGAGCGCCTGCGGCAGATCCTGGCCGCCCCATTGCGCCGGCGCCGCGAGCCCGTTCCAGCCGGCCGCGGCCCAACTCGTGTAGGCCTCCTTCCAGCCCGGCGGCGTCGTGACGTGGCCGTCCTTGAACGGCGTGCCGAATTTGTCGCCGATCCGGTTAAGCGGCGCGATCACGTCGCTGGCAAACTTGCCGGCTTGCTCCAGCACGGCGTCAACGGTCGACTCATCGAGCTCGCCGTAGATGCCGTCGGCGATCGCTTGCGACAGCCCGGCGGAATGCTTGAGCGCAAAGGCGATCTCGGATACCGGCGCGCGATAGGCCATGGGACGATCCTTGGCCTAATCTAACGGCCGGTGGCTTGCGGTCAACGCGGCGGCGCAAGTAGCGCGAAGCGGCGTTGATCGGGGGGAGGGGCGCCGCTATGGTCCGGCCGCCGGGCGGCCGTTCGCGCTGCGCCGGCGGATTCCTTTGCCGGTATTGGGGCGTAGCCAAGTGGTAAGGCAGTGGATTTTGATTCCACCATTCCCAGGTTCGAATCCTGGCGCCCCAGCCAGGCAGTGCAGTCTTCGCTATCTCTGCGTGTAATGAGTTGTTCTGGGCCGCCGTTCGCGGGCTTCCGGCGCGCAAGGAATCTCCGGAGACTCCGGAATCGAACCTAACGTTCCCAAATCGGCCGAAAGTCTCCACGCGAATATTGAAGAATTCCCGTTTTTTGGAGATTTGGCGCAGAGCAGAAGTTGTATGGCACTGACAAGTCCGGATGTCAGTGCGACAATTCCATTTTTGGAAATGAACTACGCCGCAATCGAGACATCGGCACGCTTGAGCGTGGCACACAGCAGTTCATGCGTCAAAGATGTCAGCAGTCGCTCAAATGGCGGCTCGGGTTCGTATAATGAGGGTTTATGGATTTTAGCGGCCAGTCGGACGCTGTCGCGAAGCATGCGTCCATGCTGAATCGGATATTTGGTACACACTGGGCAGAATGGCGCCTGCGTTCTGAAAGAATCACGGCTATGAAGAGAGCTATTCCCTTAGTGCTCGTGGCCGGCGTGCTCTATCTCATCAGCGACTTCATGTGCGCTTGGCATTGCCACTGCCTTACTCCAGAAATTTGAGAAAGCCGATGTCGTGCTAAATTAGGGCACGCACAACTCGTCGCTACTGTCCTAGCCGACGCTTCTTAGCGGAATAAAATTAATCACGGCACTGCCGAGTTTGCGACGGCACTAGTCCTCAGTCGCTTCACTTCTTTGCGGGCGGGCAAGCTTGTCCGTTTGGGAGGACGCAGGGTTTTGCCGCAGCTGCCGACGGCGGGGCAGGACGAGCTGCCGGGGGTGCCGGGCGTGCGGGCGGTGCTGGCCGTGCAACTGGCGGCGGAGGTGGGGCAGGCCGTGCAGCCGGCGGTGCTATGCGTGCAGCGGGCGGCGGGGTGGGCCGCGCAGTTGGCGGCGCGGGTCGAGCCGCAGCCGGCGGGGGCGGCGCAGGCCGAGCGATTGCGGGTGGTAGCGTCGGCCGACCTGACGGCGGTGCGGGACGTATTGCGTTTGGCGGCGACGAAACCGGTTTCGAGACAGCAGAAGGGCGTGCCGGCGATGCTGCAGCGGGTGGTTGAGCTCGCCTATCGGATCGTGCTGACGGCTTTACCGGTTGGGCCGATTGGCTTTGGAGTGGTTGAGTCTGATTGGGAACAGTTGGCTTTGCGTTGATTTGAGGCAGCGGCCGCCCGACCGATCCTGGCAGGGGCTGCGCCGTCGATTTGTTGTCAGGCTGAATCGGTTTTGCAGCAGGTCCCGATTGCGGTGGTGTTGTAGGCAAAGCCGGGGAAGATTGTGTCTGGCCCGAAATAACCGGCTTGCCATTGAGCGGGGGCAACTGCTGTCCATTCGGTAATCCCGGCAAGGGCTGGGCCGTCGATTTTTTGTTGTCAGGTTGCCCCGGCTTTGCTGGCTGTGGTTGCGCGCTAGCGGGCGACTGAGTTGGAGAGGGTTGGGTTGAGCCCGGAATCACGCCGCCCGGACCTTTCACAGCGGGCTGCGCTTGAGGATTTTGTGTCTGGATTACAGCGGCTTTCTTAGCCACTGACGGTGGCAGCGAAGGCGCAAGGAGCGCTGCGCCGGTAGCTGCTCCGACTGCCGTGGCGGCGCCGAGCGATAGGGCGCGAGAGGGTGAATTAGGAGTACCAGGTGGGCTCCGAGTTGCGGCTGGTGCGGCGGTAGGCGCTAATGGGCTTGCTGAAACCGGTTGAGCCGCGAGCGCCTGCGCCGGCGTCACTGTCCGGGCCTGGCCGCCGGGATTGGTAATGGTAACGGTGTTGTTCGTATTGTTGATGACGACGGTGTTGTGGATGTTATTGTAGATGATATTGGGCGGCGGCGTCGCCACGTAGACTGGCGGATTGTAATACGTTGGGACCGGCACGAAATCTGGAACGGGCAACACGAAAAGCCCAAATGCCGGTGGCGGCGGTGCCAGGACGACAAATTCGGGCGGCGGCGGCGACAAGAAAAATATTGGCGGTGGCGGCGGCGGAACAAAACCGTAATCGGGATCATCGAAAACTAGCACCGGCCGACGGAAATAAATCACTTCTTCTTCCGGCGGTGCGGGCACGTCGTATGTGATTTCTACGAAAGACCGTGGCGGCTCGAAGGCTGCGGTTAGAAAAGCGAGGCGACGACGCGCATCGGCAATGTGCGGACCACGAGGATATCGGCGAAGGTAGGACCAATATGCTGGTGGCGTATTAACGAGACGGGTACGACGCCACGTAATCGCTTCGCGTCGAGCAGCCACAATGGCGCGAACGCGCTTGGCCATCGGGTCATCCGGGTAGGCTGCAAGAAAATCAACGTAACCTTGCAGCGTGTCCCGGTCCAAAGCGGAAACGTACGCATCTTGCGCGCCGAGATCACCGATAGGCTTCGAGCGGATTGAAGAGGTCTGTTCACTGGAAACTGCCGGCGGAGGCGCATCGGCAGATCTTTCGAAGAAAGAGAATTGAGCTTCAATCTTTGAGACATTCCACGGCACTTCGCCACCTTTGGTCATCTCATTGACGCGGAGACGAACCCGGTTAAACATGTCACCGAGCGATAGGCCCCCTTCGCGGATCATCTCGGCCAAAGCTTGAGCATAAGCGCTGTAAGGTCCTTTTTCTTGCGGCGCCACGGTGCCCGGGGCAGCATTAAAAGCAATCAGCATGCCTGAGTCGGGCTCGACTAGGGATAAGCCGCTGGCAAGCGGCTGCCCGGATTTCGCAAAGGGATGCTCGCGCGCCGCATCAAGAACAATAACGTTCGCTTTTAGTTTCAATGCTGCAAGCGGCCGGGTGTAGTCAGAGATCCGCACGGCCTCGACAGAAACGTCGGCATCACGCGCGATCCTGGCATCAACCGGTACGAAGTAATTTTCGCCTTCCAACTGAACGCCATAACCGCTCAGATAAACAACCGCGACGGTGTCGGGCCCGGAAGCTGACGCCTTGTCCAAGAAATCGCGGAATGTGCGGCGCAGGGTGTCTTGATCGAGATCGCGCGCGCCGACGACATCAAAACCGGCGGCCTGGAGCGTTTGTGCGATTAACCCCGCGTCATTTGCAGCGGTCGGCAACGCCTGCACTTGATAGGCCGCATTGCCAATTACTAGGGCAATGCGTTTTTCGGTCTGCTGCGCACTAGCAGCAGACGCAAAAGTCATCATCGTAATGGCAAGAAATATTTGAAAAAAGGAACGCATGGAATGACGTCTGAACCTCGTTTCACGAGATGTGGATTTGAGCCTGTTCACCGTGAATGATGTCTGAACAAAAGGGGTCCGAAATGCGGCAGAGGCTTAGAATGCAACTTTCGTTCCGATGAAGAGCTGGCGAGTAGCGTATCGCACAGCTGCGCTTTCCGCTGTGCTATCGAAAACTCTGGCCGGAAATTGCGTACACCCGCAGCGCCGCTACGTGGTCACCACCGATAGCAACCACGACGGACCGATCTTCCCAAACCGTTGCGGTCAAAGCCCTTCACGAACCGAGTCGCGAGATCGATGTGAAACAAAATATCACGGAGGGCGCCATCGGCAGCCTTAGAAGGCATAAATGGCGTCGGCCGTCGCAACGGGACGGATATACGGTTTGAGGCTTTCGTGGTTCACAACATCGACAGGTCCGTCAAAGAGCTCCGCGATATATTCCTTAAGGTCCACGTAGTCGAACACAGTAATGTGGGCCTCGGGATTGATCTCGATCATAATGTCGATGTCGCTGCCCGGCTGGTTGTCGCCCCGCGCCACTGAGCCGAACAGGGCAGCACGTTGCACGCCGCGCGCACGCAGCGCCTGTTCGGAACGTTGCAGCGTCTCAATGGCTTCACGGCTGTCCATGGGCAAAAGATACCAGATTGTCGGCAGACGCGTTCACGCCAAATCTCGATTGCCTTTAATATAATGCTGAATTTCCCTGTTCCCGCGACAAAAAATTCGCTGTTCTTGCAATTTTCTTCCCTGTTAATTGGACCAGGGAAGTGCGTGAGATACCGCTGCGGCAAAGCGGTTTGCCGCTAGAAATCTCCGCTCAGAAGCCAGAAATCGCGATATTGCCTGTTAGTAGGGAAAACGGACAGAGCAAGGCGCCATCGACTGCGTCGCCAGCCAGCCAATGTGGTCTCCGCAGTTTTCCATGAATGGCCGGATGCCGCGCCTTCAGTTCTTCGGGCAAACGTCACGATGTTTCGGAAATTAGCTCTAGGCGGGAATTTGACTGAGGAGACGGGTTCGGCGAGGACTGCACCCACCACGCAAATCAAAGACGTAAACCGGCACAAGATCCGAACATCCGACAGCACCCGACCCCGGGCTGATGTTTTGCGGCGTCGATGCGACGCCGCTGGCGGCGGGCATAAGCATCTGCGGAAAACAAACATCGCATGAAGAATCTCAACATCGACGCCGAAAGACTTTGGAACGAATTGATGGAAACCGCGCGGATCGGCGGCACCGCAAAGGGCGGCATCTGCAGGCTCACGCTAACCGACCTCGATCGCCAGGCCCGTGACTGGTTCAAGGCAAAAGCCGAGGCCTTTGGTTGTGTCGTGACGATCGATGATATGGGGGCGATGTTTGCCCGGCGTCCCGGTCAGCGTTCCGATCTGCCGCCGATTGCAATGGGGAGCCATCTCGATACACAGCCGACCGGCGGCAAATTCGATGGCGTCCTCGGGGTGCTCGGCGCGCTGGAAGCGCTGCGCACGCTGCACGAAGCGAATTACGAAACCTACGCGGCGATTGAAGTCGTGAACTGGACCAATGAAGAGGGCTCGCGATTTACCCCGTCGATGGTGTCATCCGCCGTATTTGCGGGTGCGATTGACAAAGACTGGGCGTCGTCGAGGCAAGATCGGCAGGGCATCACCTTTGGTGAGGCGCTCGAGGCGATCGGCTATCGGGGAGTGGAGAAATGCGGCGCCGATCATCCACTCTCGGCCTTTTTCGAATTGCACATCGAACAAGGGCCGACGCTCGAAACCGAAGGCAAGGACATCGGAATTGTCACCGGCGTGCAGGGTATTCGCTGGTTTGAAATCACCATCATCGGTGCCGACCGCCATGCCGGGACGACGCCGATGCCGGCGCGCAAAGACGCCATTCTCGGCGCCGCGCAGATTATTGAACGCGTGAATTCGATCGCCCTTGCTCATGCACCGCTCGCGGTCGGCACGGTGGGCTTGATCGAAGCGAAGCCGAATTCGCCCAATGTCGTGGCCGGTGAAGTGTTCCTGACCGTCGATCTACGGCACCCCGAGAGCCGGATGCTCGATGCCATGGAGCAGGCGTTGATCGCGGATGCGGGGAGTGTTGGCCTTGCGTCAGGCACCGAAGTAAACGTGAAGAAAATTCTCGATCAGCCGCCGGTGAAGTTCGATGAAGGTTGTATTGCGGCGGTGCGGGCGGCCGCCGGCGAGGCGGGCCTTTCCGCACGGGACATCGTCTCCGGGGCGGGACACGACGCGGCCTATACATCGCGGGTCGCGCCGTCGGCGATGATCTTTATTCCGTGCCGCGACGGCGTCAGCCATAACGAGGCGGAATTCTCATCGAAGGAGCAATGCGCGGCGGGAGCCCAGGTGCTGTTGCAAACCGTGCTGGCGTACGACCGGCAGCTTGCCGAACGGCATCGCCGGACCGCGTAAATCACGGGAGCTGATTGCGCCGTTGGGCCGCCAACTTATTGCGAGATAAACAGTTTGCTCAAATAAGTCCCGATCGTGTTGAAAACGCCGATGATCTGGTCCGGCGATGTCAGCAGATAGAAGTCTTCCGGTGTGCTGGCGCAATTTTTCAGCAGCGCGGAAGTCGGGTCGCCGTCAGTATTCACCTGGATGGTGTGCCACCGAGCACGGGGAATGGGGCAATGAACAAAATCGGCATTATCGGAGCGGGGCTGATCGGCCGCGCCTGGGCCATCGTGTTCGCGCGGGCGGGCTGGAGCGTCACGCTCTACGACAGCGCTGCCGAGGTGCGAGCCCGGGTGAAGTCCGACATTCTGGCGAGTCTGCAGGAGCTGACCGAATATGGCCTCGGCGCCGATATCGCCGCCGCTGAGCCGCGCATCCACGTTGCCGACACCATCGCCAAAATGGTCGAGGGTGCGTCCTTCGTGCAGGAAAACGGCCCGGAAACCATCGAGGCCAAGCTGGCGATCTTCGGCGAGCTCGACCGGCTGGCGCCGGCCGACGCGATCCTCGCTTCGTCGAGCTCGGCGATCGTCGCCAGCCGCTTCACCGAAAAGCTGAAGACCCGCGTCCGTTGCCTGGTGGCGCACCCGGTCAATCCGCCGCATCTGGTGCCGATTGTCGAGCTGGCGCCGGCGCCGTGGACGTCGCCAGACACCGTGTCGCGCGCCAAGGCAATTTACGAAAGCGTCGGCCAGGTGCCGATCCTGGTGAAGAAGGAAGTCGAGGGCTTCATCCTGAACCGTTTGCAAGGCGCGCTGCTGGCGGAAGCGTTCCGGCTGGTCGGCGAGGGCTATGTGTCGCCGCGCGACCTCGACAAGACCATCAAGGACGGCCTCGGCCTGCGCTGGTCATTCCTCGGCCCGTTTGCCACCATCGAGCTTAACGCACCGGGCGGTGTCGCCGATTATTGTGCGCGCTATCTCGGGTTCTACCGGCGCTTGCAGGACGATCCGCCGAACTCCGCTTATACCGAAGCCAACCTCAAGCGCGTGATGAAGCAATGGGACGCCGCGCCGGTGACGAACATGCCGGGCATGATGAAGGACCGTGACACCAGGCTCGCGGCGCTGCGGGCCCATAAGGCGAAATTCAAGGACTGACGGGCATCGCCGCGCGCTGCAGCGGCGCGCGGCCTTCGAGAAACTGCTCGGCGTAGTGACAGGCCACCAGCCGGCCGCCGACCGGACGCAGCGACGGCCGTTCGGCGCGGCACAGATCGGTGACGTAAGGGCAGCGCGTCGCGAACACGCAGCCGCTCGGCACGTCAAGCGGCGAGGGGATTTCGCCCTTCACCATCTGCCGCCGTTGCGCTGCGCCGCCGAGCGACGGCGTCGAGGCCAGCAGCGCCTGCGTATAGGGATGCAGCGGCCGCTCGAAAATGCGCTCCTTGGCGCCGTGCTCGACCGCCAGGCCGAGATACATCACCAGCACGTCGTGCGCGATATAGCGCACCACCGCGAGGTCGTGCGAAATGAACAGATAGGCGAGGCCGAACTGCTGTTGCAGGTCGAGCAGCAGATTGAGCACCTGCGCCTGCACCGAAACGTCGAGCGCGGAAACCGGTTCGTCGGCGACCAGCAGCTTCGGCTGCAACATCAGCGCACGGGCGATGGCGATGCGCTGGCGCTGACCGCCGGAAAACATGTGCGGGTAGCGCCGCGCGTATTCCGCCGCCAGCCCGACCCGCGCCAGCATCTCCATCACCTGTCGCCGGCGTTCCGGCTTCGGCAACTTGGTGTTGATGATGAGCGGCTCTTCCAGAATGGCGCCGACGGTCTTGCGCGGATTGAGCGAGCCGTACGGGTTCTGGAACACCAGTTGCACGGTGCGGCGCAGCAGTTTGGCTTCGCCCGGCGGCGGACTGACGGCGTCGAGCCCGTCCAGCGTCAGCGAGCCGGCGTCCGGCTGCTCGATCAGCGTCACCATGCGGGCGAGGGTCGACTTGCCGCAGCCGGATTCGCCGACGATCGCCAGCGTGCGGCCGGCCTCGATTGAAAACGAGATGCCGCCGACCGCGCGCAGTTCCTGCGGCTTGCTGAAAGGCCCGGTTTTGGCGCGATAGATGCGCACCAGGTCCTGCGCGGTAACCAGCGCGGTCACGACGCGGCTTTCGCGCCGGCGCGGTCGGCTTCGATGCGCGCTTCGCGGGCCGGATCGCCAAGCGGATAATGGCAGCGCACCGCGCCGCCCAGCCACGGCTGCAAATCGGGCCGTACGCTGGCGGTGAGCGGCGTGGCGTAGGCGCAACGTGGGCCGAACAGGCAGCCTTTGGGCCGCGCGATCAGGCTCGGCACCGTGCCCGGAATGGTCGTCAGCCGGCCGCCGGTTCGGCCTTCCGGGCGCGCGGCCAGCAGCGCCGCGGTGTAGGGATGCTGCGGCGCCTTGAACAAATCGGCCGCACCGCGCTCCTCCATCACCTGGCCGGAATACATCACGGCGACGCGCTGCGCGATTTCCGAGACCACCGCCATGTTGTGGGTGATCAGCACCAGCGCCATGCCGCGCTCGCGCTGCAACGATAGCAGCAGGTCGAGAATCTGCGCCTGGATGGTGACGTCGAGCGCGGTGGTGGGCTCGTCGGCGATCAGCAGCTTTGGATTGCAGGCGATCGCCATCGCGATCATGACCCGCTGATTCATGCCGCCTGACATCTGGTGCGGATATGAGCTGAGCCGGCTTTCCGGGGCCGGAATGCCGACCTGCTCGAGCAATTCAACGGCGCGGCGGCGCGCTTGCTTGCGGTCCATTTTCTCATGCAGCCGCAGCGTCTCGGCGATCTGAAAGCCGACGGTAAAGCTCGGGTTGAGGCTGGTGGCCGGCTCCTGGAAGATCATGGCGACCTCCTTGCCGATCAGCCTGCGCCGCGCGGATGCCGGTAGCCCGAGCAAATCGTGGCCGTCGAACTCCAGCCGTCGCGCGCGCACCATCCCCGGATAGGGGACGAGGCCCATCAGCGCCAGCATGGCGATGCTTTTGCCCGAGCCCGATTCGCCGACGATGCCAAGCACCTCGCGATGGTCGAGCGTGAGCGATACGCCATCGACGGCGCGCAGCGGCGGTCCCGCCGAGGGAAATTCAACGAACAGGTCCTCGATTTCGAGCAGGGCCATAATCTAGCGCTTGAGCTTGGGGTCGAGGGCGTCGCGCAAGCCGTCGCCGAGCAGGTTGAAGGCCAGCACCGTGATCAGAATCATCACGCCGGGAAACGTCACCACCCACCAGGCGCGCAACACAAATTCGCGGGCGTCGGCCAGCATGGTGCCCCATTCCGGCGTCGGCGGCTGCGCGCCGAGGCCGAGGAAACCGAGCGCGGCGGCGTCGAGGATCGCGGTCGAGATGCCGAGGGTCGCCTGCACGATCAGCGGCGCGGCGCAATTCGGCAGCACCTCTTTGACCATCAGCCGCAAGCCGCCGGCGCCGCTCACCTTGGCAGCGGTGACATAATCCTTGGCGGTTTCGGTGATGACGGCAGCGCGCGCGATCCGCACGTAATGCGGCAACAGCACGATGGCGACCGCGAGCAGCGCGTTCGACACGCCCGGCCCAAGGATGGCGACGATGACGATGGCGAGCAGCAGGCTCGGCAGCGTCAAAATGATGTCCATCAGCCGCATGATGGCGATCTCGACGACGCCGCGGAAAAATCCGGCGGTCAGCCCGAGCACGGTGCCGACCAGCACCGACAGCGAGGTCACCGCAAGGCCGATCAGCAGCGACAGCCGCGTGCCATAGATCAGGCGAGACAGCATGTCGCGGCCGATGGCGTCGGTGCCGAGCGGATGCGCCCATGAGCCGCCGGCCTGCCAGAACGGCGGCTTGAGGAACGCCGCGTTGTTGGTGAGGATCGGCGAATAGGGCGCGACCAGATCGGCGGTCAGCGCCAGCACAAACAGGAAGACGATGACCGAGAGCCCGATCACCGCGCCGGTATTGTCCTTGAAATAGGACCAGATCTCGGCGAGCGGGTGGGGTGGAGTGCCGGGGGCCGCGGCGGCGGACGGAGCTTCGAGGATTTCCGCGCTCATCGCGTGTACCGGATGCGCGGATTGATGAAGCCGTAAGTCACGTCAACCAGAAGATTGACCGTCATGACGATGGCGCCGATCAGCAGCGTGCCGCCCTGCAGCACCGGGTAGTCGCGCCGGTTAATGCCCTCGATCAGCCACTTGCCGACGCCGGGCCAGGAAAAGATCGTCTCGGTCAAGATCGCGCCGGTGAACAGCACGCCGATCTGCAGGCCGATCACGGTCACGATCGGGATCAGCGCATTGCGCAGCGCATGAATGGCGACAACGCGGAAATCCGACAAGCCCTTGGCGCGTGCGGTGCGGATATAGTCCTCGCCGAGCACTTCCAGCATCGCCGAACGCGTCATGCGCGCGATCACCGCGAGCGGCACGGTGCCGAGCACGATGGTCGGCAATATCAGGTGCGATAGCGCCGAGGAGAAGGCGCCGGGCTCGCCTGAAATCAGCGTGTCGATCAGCAGGAAGCCGGTGACCGGCTGCACGAAATACAAAACCGCGATGCGGCCCGACACCGGCGTCCAGCCAAGCGTCACCGAGAACAGCAGGATCAGCAGCAAGCCCCACCAGAAAATCGGCATCGAATAGCCGGTCAGCGACAGGCCCATCACGCCGTGCTCGAAGATCGAATTGCGGCGCACCGCGGCGATGATGCCGGCCGGCAATCCGATGCACAGCGCAAACGCCACGGCACAGAGCGACAACTCGATGGTGGCGGGAAACAGGCTGGTGAACTCCTCGATCACCGGCTTGTGGGTGACGATCGAGCGGCCAAGGTCGCCGTGCAAGAGCCGCGCCAGATAACGCCCGTATTGCACGATGACCGGCCGGTCGAAGCCGTATTCGTGGCGCAAGCGCTCATGCTGCGTGGCGTCGATGCCGCGCTCGCCCGCCATCGTCTCGATCGGGTCGCCGGGGATCAGCCGCACCAGCACGAACACGAGCAGCGTGATCCCGATGAAAGTCGGAACGATCAGGCTGATGCGCGTGAGCAGGAACCGCAGCATGAGGGGCGGCGGAGCGGCGTGAGCCGCCCTGCCGAACCGCTATTTCATGTCGACGCCATAGAACGTGTGGCGGCCGAACGGGCTGAGCTTGAAGTCGACGACTTCCTTGCGCACCGGCTTGAGCTGCACCGAGTGCGCGATGGTGAACCACGGCGCCTGCTCCTTGAACACTACCTGCGCCTGTTCGTAGAGCTTGGTGCGCTCAGCCTGGTCGCTCACCGATTTGGCCTGCTTCACCAGGTCCTCGAACGGCTGATAGCAGAACTTGGCGATGTTCGAGCCGTTGTTCTTGGACGCATCGCAACCCAGCAACGTGTTGAGGAAGTTGTCGGGATCGCCGTTGTCGCCGGTCCAGCCGAGCTGCGCCATCTGGTGCTCGCCCGCCTGCGCGCGCTTGCGGTATTCGCCCCATTCGAAGCTCTTGATCTCGGCCTTGACGCCGACTTTGGCGAGGTCGGCCTGCATCAGTTCGGCGATGCGCTTGGCGTTCGGGTTGTAAGGCCGCTGCACCGGCATCGCCCACAGATCGGTCTCAAAGCCATTCGGATGTCCGGCCTCCGCCAGCAGCTTCTTGGCCGCCTCCGGATCATACGGGTCATCCTTGATGCTCTTGTTGTAGGACCACATGGTCGGCGGGATCGGGTTGATCGCGGCGACGCCGGTCGAGAGATAGACCGCGTCGATGATGGCTTTTTTGTTGATCGCCATGTTAATCGCCTTGCGCACCCGCACGTCGTCGAACGGCTTCGTGGTGGTGTTGTAGGCGAGGTAGCCGATGTTAAGCCCGGGCTGCTCCAGCACCTGGACGTTGGCATCCTTGCGGATCGCGTCGAGATCGGCCGGGTTGGGGTAGGGCATGACGTGGCATTCGCCCTTCTGCAGCTTGGCCCAGCGCACCGAAGCATCCGGCGTGATGGCGAAGATCAGGTCATCAATCTTGGCCTTGCCGCCCCAGAATTCAGGGAACGCCTTGTAACGGATGATGGCGTCCTTCTGGTATTGCACCAGCATGAAAGGCCCGGTGCCGGCTGGTTCCTGGTCGAGCTTGTCCGGCGTGCCGGCCTTGAGCATGGCGTCGGCATATTCCTTCGACTGGATGCCGGCATATTCCATCGCGAGGTCGGACAAAAACGGCGCTTCCGCCGAATTAAGCGTGATCTTCACGGTGTAGTCATCGACCTTCTCGACCGACTTGAGCAGCTTCGGCATTCCCATGTCGTTGAAATAGGAATGGTTCGAGCTCGTCACCTTGAAATAGGGATTGCTGTCCTTCCATTGCCGCTCGATCGCGAACAGAATGTCGTCGGCATTGAAGTCGCGGGTCGGCTTGAAGTTGGCGTTGGACTGCCACTTCACGCCCTTGCGCAGGTGGAAAGTGTAAATCGTGCCGTCCGCCGAAATTTCCCATTTTTCCGCGAGGCCGGGGATGACCTTGGTGGTGCCGCGCTCGAAATCGACGATGCGGCTGTAGATCTGGCTATTGGCGTCGAACGACGTGCCGGTGGTGTTGACGCCGGGATAGAAGTTTTCCGGGCTGCCCTCCGAGCAAAACACCAGAGTCTTCGCCGATAGCGGCGTGGCGGCCAGCATCGCCGGAACGGCAATCGCGAGCAGCAGGCGAGATTTTAGCATTTGGAATTCCCCCTCGTGTGACGCCGGGCGGGTTGATACGGAAGTTACGCCGGTTAAGTAATGCTACTCCACGCCGAAACGTCCGTCACGGCCATCAGCGCATGCCGAGAATATTGGGCAACCACAGCGACAGGCCCGGCCAATAGGTCACGACCACCAGGAAGCACAGCATGGTCAATAGCCACGGCCAAACCGCGACCGTAAGTTCCGTGATGCCCATCTTGGCGATGCCGGACGCGACATAGAGATTGAGCCCGACCGGCGGATGGCACAGTCCGACTTCCATGTTGACTGTAATCAGGATGCCGAAATGGATCGGGTCGATGCCGAGCTTGATGGCGACCGGAAACAGGATCGGCGCCATGATCAGGATGATGGAAGACGGCTCCATCACGTTGCCGGCCACCAGCAGCATAACATTGACGACCAGCAGGAACGCGATCCAGCCGAGCCCCTGGTCGATCATCCACTGCGCCAACTGCTGGGGGATGTTCTCGTAGGTCATCAGGAACGAGAACAGCACCGCGTTGGTGATGATGTAGAGCAGCATTGCGCTCAGGTTGGCGGACGACAGCAGCGCCCGCGGCACGTCGCGCAGCTTCATGTCCTTGTAAACGAACACTGCGACAATGAAGGCGTAGACCGCGCTCATGGCGGCGGCCTCGGTCGGCGTGAACAGGCCGGAATAAATACCGCCGATCACGATGACGATTAGCAGCAGGCCCCAAACCGATTCGCGGAAGGTGCGCAAGCGCTCGGCAAACGACGCCTTCTGCATGCGCGGATAATTATTGCGCCAGGCGCGATACCAGGTGGTGGTGCCGAGCATGGTGGCGAGCATGATGCCCGGCACGATGCCGGCGATAAACAGCTTGCCGATCGATGAGTTGGTGGCGACCGCGTAAAGCACCATCGGAATCGACGGCGGGATCAGGATTCCGAGCGATCCCGACGTAGTGATGACGCCGGCGCCGAACCGCTTTGGGAAGCCCTGTGCCACCATCGCCGGCAGAATGACCGAGCCGATCGCGACCACCGTCGCCGGCGAAGAGCCGGATACCGCTGCGAACAACGCGCAGGCCAGCACGCCGGCCAAAGCGAGGCCGCCATACCAGTGGCCGACCATCGCGGTGGCGAAATTGATCATGCGCCGCGCCACCCCCCCATGGGTGAGGAAGGTGCCGGCCAGGATGAAGAACGGGATCGCCATGATCTCGAAGCTTTCGAGACCCGTGAAAAGCTTGAGCGCCACCGATTCCGTCCGCACGTCGGTCAGCGTGAACATGAAGGTAAGGACGGTGAGGCCGAGCGCGATCGACACCGGCATGCCGGTCAGCATCAGCGCAAACAACAGGACGAAGACGATGATGGCGCGCATGCTTTGCGGCATCACGATCAGGCCGGTGGCGTGCGCGACGCAGATCGCGAGAATCAGCAGCGGGACGAGGATCAGGATGACGCCGAGCGCGCCCGATTTGTGCTTGCCGTCTTCCCGCGGCTTGATCTCGGCGGGGTGCAGGTCTTCGGCATCGACGCCGTCGACATGGGCGGCGTCATGGTGCGGCAACTGGCCGGTCCAGTAGAACCACCACGCCACCTGCAGGAAGCGGTAGCACATCAGCCCCGAGCCGAGCGGCAGCGTCAGATAGATCATCCACATCGGCCATTCGAGGTCGTTCGATTGCTGGCCGGTGGCGTACATCTGGTGGACGAAGGCGCCGCCGAACACCGCGACGATGCCGGTGAACAGCGCACCGCACAGCAGGCTGAACACGATCACCCGCTTGCGCGATGCGGGCGGCAGCATATTCACCAGCACGTCGACGCCGACATGGATGCCGGTGCGAACGCCATAGGCCGCGCCGAATTTCGCCATCCAAATGAACATGTAGATGCAGAGTTCTTGCGCCCAGGACACGTCCAGCGCCGCGAGCCACGAGTAGATCGCCGTCAGCACGGCCGGGAGCAGCGGCACGCCGTGCGCGGTGGCCCATTTGGCGAGGTCGATCGATGCGCCGGTGCTGTAGCGGTGCAGCACCGCCAAGAAGATCAACGTGGTCGCCGCCGCGATCAGAGTGGCGATCAGCCACTCCTCAAGATGGTCGAGCGCGCGATTGATCACGTGAATCCCCCCGGTCACGGTATGCGGCCGGGAGCGCCCCTCGCGCCTCCGGCCGTCTTTTCTTATTGCGGGCTAGCCGCCCGTTAGTTCATTTTGATGTCGAGCGATTTGGACAGCAAATCGAGTATCTCGGTGCCGACACGGCCTTTCGCCCATTGATAGGTCGGCGCCATGGCTTTTTGCCAATCTTTCTTCTGGTCGTCGGTCAGGTAATGCAGCGTCGTCGCGCCCGACTTTTTGATGTCGGCGAGGGCGTCTTCATTTTCCTTGACCGCGATCGAGTTGGTGTAGTCGGTCGCCTCATCCATCGCCTTGTCGAGCTCCTTGCGGACATCGGCCGGCAAGCCGTTCCAAAACTTGGAGTTGACGATCACCGCGTATTGCAGATGCGCGTGGTAGGACACGGTGATGTGCTTTTGTACCTCGTAGAATTTCTGCGTCAGATAGTTCGACGGCGTGTTCTCGCAGCCGTCGACCACCCCGGTTTGCAGCGCCTGATAGACTTCCGAGAAGGCCATGATTTGCGGGATCGAGCCGACGTTGCGGAAATACTGGTCGGCGATCTTGGAGCCGGAGATGCGAATCTTGAGGCCCTGGAAGTCCGACGGATTGATCAGCGGCCGGTTAGCCGAAACCATGTGGAAGCCGTTGTCCCAGTAGGCGAGCCCGCTGATGCCCTTTGCTTCCAGCTTCTTGAACAGCCACTTGCCAACGTCGCCCTTCATCGCCTTGGTGTAGGCCGCCTCGTCCTTGAACAGCCACGGCAGATCGAGCGCCTCGAATTCCTTGGCGCCGAGCGGGGCGAACTTGGCGGTGGAGGGCGCCAGCATTTGCACCGAGCCGAGCTGCAACGCTTCGATCTCTTCCTTGTCCTTGAACAGCTGCGAGTTTGGATAGACTTCAACCTTGACCTTGCCGTTGGTGTATTTCTCCGCCAGCTCCTTGAATTTCAGCGCGCCTTTGCCTTTCGGCGTGTCGTTGGCGACGACGTGGCTGAACTTGATGATGATCGGATTTTGCGCGGCGGCCGGGATGACCGCGAGCGCTAGCGCGGCGAGCGCCGCGCCAAGCAACATTGTTGATTTTTTCATCTTTAAACCTCTGATTTCCTCACCTAACCGGCCCCGTCCCAACGGATCTTATGACCCGCTGACGCCCACTGCTTGGCCGGCAGCGAAACGATAACCCGCAACGCCCGCGCAAGCCAATTCATTCCGCGGCGGCGGCGCGAATTCCGGCCGCGCCGTAAGCTGCTGATATGGAACTAGCAATCGGCTATCGGAACCGGCCGGGGTGGCGCGGCGGGCTGCTGTTTTCGCGGGCTTTTCGCGGCGTTGGCCAGTCGGTGAATTCCGCGGTGCGGCGATTGAGCGCGTCTGCGCGGCGGCGGCGGTTGAGGATTTTACGGGGCGCCAGCGGCAGATGGCGCGAACGGTCGAGCGCCAGCACCAGCCAGTCAAGATTGTCGGGCGCCGTCACCCAGCGCCGCGGCGCATAGCGCGTCACGGCAAATGGTCTGGAATACGCCAGCAACGACATCCGGCCGCTGCGCAAATAGTACTCATGCGCGTAAGACATCGCGAGCTCGCGCGGCGAGCGATAGATCGCGTCGCGCCAGCGCAGCACCGGGTGATTGGTTTTGCTGATTGCGCCCCACAGCCTGCCGCTGCGATAGAGCGCGACGACGTGGTCCTGATCGGCCGGCAGGGCGCGCAAATCCATCAGAAACACCGGCGTGCCGTGATAGGCGAGACAGGCCGCCGCGAACAAAGCGCCTTCGGTGCAATGCGCCTTGCGTTCCGTCAGGACCCGGCGCGGCGACATATGGGTATCGCCGTCCAGTTCGAAATTGATCGGAATGGCGTCCAGAAAATCCTGGATTTTTTTCGGGGTACTCAGCCGCGCAAAAATGCGCCGCTCGCCTGGCGTCAGAAGCGCGCGCAGCGCGTCGCGATAGGATTTCCGGTCGGGCACGGCCGCCAAGTCTACCAAGGCTGCGCGCAATCGCGTGCCAGGCCGTCAGCGCTGGCGCCGCGGGTCCACAGCATATTTCGGCCGGGTGGGACGCTCGGCAATGGGCTGCCTCTTTTTTGGCGGCGCGGCTGGCCGCGCCACCGGCAGAATCGCCTCAGACGCTGCCGCGGTCGGAACCACGGCGCGCTCCGGCATAATGTTGGCGGTGACGCCCGGCGCCGGCGGGGCGGGCGAGACCGCGGCCGCCGGTGGCGCGTCGTCGGCCTCCGTCAGGGCATAGGAATGGTAACGGTTGTTCTTAATGGCCTGGCTCGCCTCTTGCAGGATGCGGTCGCCTTCGCGCCGGTTTTCGTAGCGCGGACCTTGGCCGGCGCTGTCGAGAGCGTAACGCGGCGTTGCGGTCATCACCGGATCGGGGCCGCCGGGGCTGCTGTCGAAGTCGCGCCGGTCGAGATTGCTGATGCCATGCTCGTCCAATGCGCGTGCATTGTTCGGATTGAGCTTGATCGCCTGACTCATGTCGCGCATGGCGCGCGCATAATCCCGTTTGTCGTAATAGGAAATGCTCCGGTTATAGAGCACGAGCGCGTAACCCGGACTGAGTTGTAGCGCCTGGTCATAGTCCTGGATGGCGCGGTCATTGTCGCCGCGGCTGCGATAGGCAAAGCCGCGATTGTTGAAGGCGCGCGCGTCTTTCGGGTCGAGCTTGATCGCCTGCGTATATTCCCGGATCGCTTGTGCGCTGTCGCCCTTGCCTTCATAGGCGAGGCCGCGGCCGTCAAAGGCCGGCGCGAAATTCGCGTTGTACTTCAGCACCGCGTCGAAATCGCTGATCGCGCGATCGAAATCCTGTTTTGCATAAAATACCGTGGCGCGGTTGAACAGCGCCTGAGGGTATTTGCCGTTGAGCTTGATCGCCGCCTCGAAGTCGGCGAGGGCGCGTTCGCTGTCGCCCTTGTTGCTATAAGCGAGGCCGCGGTTGTTGAGGGCCGGCGCATTTTTCGGGTCGAGCTTGATGGCATGGCTGAAGTCGGCGATGGCACGATCGTTGTCTCCTTGCATGCCGAGCACGGTGCCGCGGTCGCTGAACGCGGCGGAAGATTTTTGATCGAGCCGGATCGCCGCTTCAAAATCGGCGGCGGCGCGGTCGAGATCGCCCTTGTCGCGGTAGGCCTGGCCGCGGCCGGCATAGGATTGCGTATTTTTCGGATTGAGCCGCACGGCTTGCGTGAAATCGGCAATGGCGCGATCGAAATCACGCTTGTCGCGATAGGCGGCCGCCCGATGATAGTACGCGAGGTCGGACGCCGGATCGAGGCGCACCGCCTGGTCGAAATCGGCAATCGCGCGGTCATAGTCCTGCTTCTCGTAATAGGCCTTGCCGCGCTGATCGAACGCCGGAGAAAATGTGGCGTCGAGTTTGATCGCCTCGCCAAAATCGGCGACCGCGCGATCGACGTCGCCTTTGGTGCGGTAGGCAATGCCGCGGTTGAAATAGGCCGCTGCGTTCTTCGAATCCAGCCGGATCGCTTCGTTGAGATCCTGGATGGCGCGGTCGGAATTGCCCTTGGCGCCAAACGACAGCGCGCGCCCGTAATAGGCCGCGGCAAACTCCGGCTTGAGTTTGATCACGGCATCGAAATCGGCAATCGCGCGGTCAAGGTCGCTCTTGAGTTCGTAGGCGATGCCCCGGTTGTAGAGAGCGGCGGTATCGTCCGCATTGAGCTTGATCGCCTGCTCGAAATTCTGGATCGCGCGATCGAAATCGTTCTTGTCGCGATAGGCGATGCCGCGATTGTAGAAGCCCAGCGCGTTGCCCGGATCAAGCTTCGCGCTCTGGTCAAAATCGGCGATGGCGCGGTCGAGGTAGCCTTTGGCGGCGAAGGCGACGCCGCGGTTGTCATAAGCCTGGCCGAAGCCGGGGTTGAATTTCAGCGCCTGAGTGAGGTCGGCGATGGCGCGGTCGATTTCGCGCTGGTTAGCGTAGGCATTGCCCCGGTTATTGAGCGCAATGGCGTCCGACGGATTGAGCTTGAGCGCCTTGTCGTAGTCCGCAGCCGCGCGGGCATAGTCGCCTTTGTCGTAGAACGCATTGGCGCGGTTGTAGAACGTCAGCGCGGAGCCGTCGTTGAGCTTGATCGCCTGATCGTAGTCGGCAATCGCGCGCGCGGCCTGATCCGTGGCGGCATAGGCGATACCGCGATTGTTGAGCGCCGGCACGTATTTGGCATCGATGCCGATGGCGGCATTGAAGTCGCCAATGGCGCGCGCGCCATTCCCGTTCAAGCTATGGACGATGCCGCGGTCGTTGAGTACTGCCGCGTTGGCCGCATCAAGCCCGATCGCTTGCGCCAGGTCCGTCATGGCGCGGTCGAGATCGCCGCCGGCGGCGTAGGCCTTGCCGCGTGCATGAAAGGCCGCCATCAGGGTTGCGTCGATTTTGATGGCGCGGTCGAAGTCCTCGATGGCGCGTTTGGTGTCGCGCTTTTCGAGCAGGGCGATGCCGCGATTATAAAAGGCCGCCGCGTTCTTGCCGTCGAGTCTGATAGCTTGGTCGAAGTCCGCGATGGCGCGCTCGTAATCCTCCCGCACATATTGGGTCGCGCCGCGCTCCCGGAAGGCGCCGGTGTCGCGCGGGTTGAGCCGGATCGCCTGATCGT
>JBPCQM010000167.1:0-2701 GCA_050998115.1 Pseudolabrys sp.
TGGCGCAGTCTCGGTCTGGTGCTGGGGATTTGGCAGCCGTTTGAGCCCATGAGTGAGGCTCGTGGCGCGGCTGTGAATTTCGCCCGCGCCGCAACGCTCAGAACATCGCGCCGGCCTGCAGCAGGAAGGTTCGTCCCGCCAGCGGATAGGCGCTGAATGAACCGGGGGTCGGTGGCAACCCGGCCGGGAAAAACGGCCCGGCCGCGATGCCGCCGCTGGCGATGGCGTAATCGAAGTAATGCTTATTGAACGCGTTGAGGAGCGCGGCCGACCAGAACAAATTTCGGTATTGACCGCCGAGCTTGACGTCCATGGTGGCTTCGCCGGCGATCAGCGGCTGCATGTTAGGCTGATCGTTATCCATGCGTCGCGGGCCGAACGCGCGGCCGGTGACGTCGAGCACCAGCAGTTTCTGCACGATGTCCCATGAGACGCCGGCATTGCCGGACCAATGCGACACCAGCGGCACGTCATTGCCGCTGAATGGCCCGTCGTGGAACGTCGCTTTTGTGTAGGCGACGCCGGCCCTGATCCGCACGGCACTGTTGATCTGATATTGCGCGCTGGTTTCCCAACCGACGCGCTGGGTCGGATCGAGATTGGTATCGACGCCCAGCGCGGGCAGGAATTGAATCTCGTTGTTGAGCCGCATCACATAGACACTCGATTCGAGCTGAAACGCGCCGGGCTTGAGGCGAAAGCCGGCCTCGATATCGTGCGATGTCTGCGTTTTGAGATCGAAGCTGGGCATCGCGAACACGAAGGGCCCGCCGGCGCCGACGCGCTCGTCGGCGTTGCCGAGCCGGAACGCGCGGGCGGCGCGGCCGAACAGGATCAGCACCGGGCTGACGTGATAGTCGAGGCCGAAATGCGCCGCATATTGCCATTCGCCTTTGTCGAGCGGCGGCGCTTCCGGATTATTGGCGTAGAAACCCGCGTTCGGGTCTTGGATCGCATTATAGGTATCGCGCGCTTGAATAGAATTGCGCTGCAGCCGTCCACCGAGCGAAATGTCGGTATCCGGCCGCACCGACATGGTGTTCATCGCATAGAACGCCGTCGTGGTCTGGCGGATATCGTAGCTGTGGACCGGTACCAATCCCCGCGCGGCGGGCCGGTCCGAGCTGTATTGCGTATTGTAGAAGTCGATGCCGGTCAGCAGCCGGTTCGGCACGCCAAATAGTTGATGCGACAGGTCGAGCCGCGGTGTCAGGGACGTCGTCGTCAGGACCGTGTCAACATAGTTCATCGGCGCGGCGGCCGAGAGATTGTAGAGAAACGTCGCGGGGTCGAAATAATTGTAAAACGTCGCCTGTTGATATTTGCGCCGCACCCCGCCGTCGATGATCAACTGTACACCCGGCGTGAGCGTGGCATTAAGACCGGTGGTGAAGTTGATGCCCTGCTTCTTGCCCCAGTCGAGCGGCGTGATCGACTGCCGCGGCATATCCAGCGTGAACGGATAATTCCCCGGCAAATTGTTGAGACCGCCCGGCAGGCCCTGAATCTGGGTATCACCTGCCAGGTTGAGATAACCGCCCCAGTTCGCCGCGGTATAGTTCAGGCTTCCATTCACGTTGTTCTGATGCAGGCCGCTGTTGGCCCGATAACCCGCCGATGAAATCGCGTTGCCGAATAGCGCCGCGGACCACGGGCCGGATACGCCGCCCACCGAAGCGCGCGCTTCGCCATAACGGTAAGAACCGTATAGCGCCTCGACGCGGTTAAGCGACTGTACCGATGCACCGGTCTTGGTGACGATGTTGATGACGCCGCCGATCGCGCCGTCGCCGTAGACCACCGTGCCGCTGTTGCCGCGGGTGATTTCAATGCGCTCGATGCTGTTGACCGGGATCGACGAGAAATCGAAGCCTTGCAGGTCGAAATCCTGATAGCGCCGGCCATTGACCAGAATCAACACGTTGGACTGCGCGAAGGCGCCGAAGCCGCGTAAATCGACGTTGTCGCGCGACCCGTTAGTGCCGCTGAACAGATGCGTGACCTGCACGCCGGTCTGCTGGCTGAGGATGTCCGGCAAATTCTGCGCCGGCGAGCGCTCGATGTCCGCCGCCGTGATCACGCTGGTCGACGTGCCGGCCGTGTCGTTGTTAAGACGCGTTGCGGCGCCGACATTGATTGTCGGCAAAGTCACGTCCTGTGCGCTCGCTTGTATTGTCAGCGCGCCCAACGCTAACGCTGCACTGAAACCTTTAATAAGCCCCCGCTTCATAATCCACGCTCCTTCGTTGGCGCACGCGGGTCACGCGTGCGCACCGGGTGAATCCAAGCCCGATGCGAAGGAGTGCGGACGCAATTCGCCTTACGACGCGCTACGCCCGCAGATCCGAAGTCGTGGGAGTTTTCAGCCTCTCACGGCTTTCGTACCGGCATTGACGTCACCGCTGCGAAAGACCGCTCCGTATGGACCTCCCGTCCACCGGTTGGGTGACCGCGCTGGCAGGTCTCCTGGCTCGCGGGTCAATGCCCAGTTGCGTCCGGCCTTCCCGGTTTCCCAGTGGCGTATGGACGCGGGCTCGCCGTTTACAGTTGCGGGGGCAGCCACGGACATCTGCAATCGTTCAACGCGATCGATGGCAGCTTCCGTGTTCCCTCTTTCGTCCCCGGCAACCCGGGGAACCAGCACGCGCAAATATTCCGACGGGCGCTTGAGAGAGTCAAGGCGGGGGGTGTGGGATCGAAA
>JBPCQM010000197.1:0-20309 GCA_050998115.1 Pseudolabrys sp.
GGCGTGGGCTTTACATCTACGGCGATGTCGGCCGCGGCAAGACCATGCTGATGGATTTGTTTTTCGAAACCAGCGCGGTCGTTCGCAAACGCCGCGCGCACTTCCATGAATTCATGGCGGATGTGCACGAGCGGGTGCACGTCTACCGGCAGGAAGATAAGCAAGACAACAAGGACGAACTCGACCCGATCCTGCGCGCCGCCGCGGCGATCGCCGAAGAATCCTGGCTGCTGTGCTTCGATGAATTCCACGTCACCGACATCGCCGACGCGATGATCCTTGGACGACTGTTCACGCGGCTGTTCGAACTCGGTGTCGTGCTGGTGGCGACTTCCAATCTGCCGCCCAGCGAACTCTACAAGGACGGACTCAATCGCGCGCTGTTCCTGCCGTTCATCGCGCTGCTGGAAAAGCAATGCGACGTCGTGCGCCTCGATGCTCGTACCGATTTCCGCCTGGAAAAGCTGACCGGCGTGCAGGCCTGGTATGTGCCGGCCGACGCCAGGGCCGATGCGGCGCTTGACGATGCATGGCGGCGGCTGGCGGGCGGCAAGTCCGGCGCGCCGTGCGACCTTGGCGTCAAGGGCCATATCGTTCACGTGCCGAAGGCGGCGAGGGGCGTGGCGCGGTTTTCATTCGCCGATCTGTGCGACAAGCCGCTCGGCGCGCTCGACTATCTCAAGATCGCGCACGAATTTCACACCATCATTCTCGACCATGTGCCGGTGATGGACTACGACCGCCGCAATGAGGCGAAGCGCTTCATTATCCTGATCGATACGCTGTACGACCACGCGGTTAAGCTGATCGCTTCCACCGGCGCCGAGCCGGACGCGCTCTATCTCGCCAGCGAGGGCTACGAAGCGCAGGAATTCAAACGCACCGTGTCGCGGCTGATCGAGATGCGCTCGCAGTCCTATCTCGGCCTGCCGCACGGGCCGCACCAGGCGGTTGCAGTGGACACCAGGAAAATCGTGGAGACGTGAGGGCGCTGGCCCAATCCCAAGTCATTGCCGGGCTTGACCCGGCAATCCATGATGACGTTTGGCGATGAGCGCGTATTACGTTTATATTCTTACGAATAAGCCATCGACCGTGTGAATTCCTCGAATCCGCAATGACACGATCTCTATAAGGACATCACTCGGTGAGGTGCATCATGGATGCCCCGGGTCAAACCCGGGCATGAATGCGGAAGGGCTCTGGACTCCGCTCGAATGCTCTGGTGGTTATTATGTATACAAGTTAAGTTTCCTCCGCGTTTCGAGCCTTACCGCGACCCATCCAACCCGATAATCCCGGCGCTGCTGCGGTTCACTAATAGTCGAGAGTTTCTCCCCATGGCGCGTAAAAAGATTGCCTTGATCGGTGCCGGCCAGATCGGCGGCACACTTGCCCATCTCATCGGCCTCAAGCACCTCGGCGATGTCGTGTTGTTCGACGTCGCGGAAGGCATTCCGCAGGGCAAGGCGCTGGACATCGCGCAGTCCTCGACGGTCAACAAATTCGACAGCAAGCTGACCGGCACCAATTCCTACGAGGCGATCGACGGCGCCGATGTCTGCATCGTCACCGCCGGCGTGCCGCGCAAGCCCGGCATGAGCCGCGACGATCTGCTCGGCATCAATCTCAAGGTGATGGAGCAGGTCGGCGCCGGCATCAAGAAATACGCGCCCAGGGCCTTCGTGATCTGCATCACCAATCCGCTCGACGCCATGGTGTGGGCGCTGCAGAAATGCTCCGGCCTGCCGAAGCAGATGGTGATCGGCATGGCCGGCGTGCTCGATTCGTCGCGCTTCCGTTATTTCCTCGCCGACGAATTCAATGTCTCGGTCGAAGACGTCACGGCGTTCGTCCTTGGCGGCCACGGCGACAGCATGGTGCCGCTGCCGCGTTATTCGGCGGTGGCCGGCATTCCGCTGCCGGACTTGGTGAAAATGCGCTGGACCACGCAGGCCCGCGTCGACGAGATCGTCAAGCGCACCGCCAATGGCGGCGCCGAGATCGTCAATTTGCTGAAAGCCGGCTCGGCATTTTACGCGCCAGCGGCGTCGGCGATTGCGATGGCGGAAAGTTATCTGCTCGACAAGAAACGTGTGCTGCCATGTGCGGCATGGCTCAATGGCGAATACGGCGTCAACGATCTTTATGTCGGCGTGCCGGTAGTGATCGGCGCTAAGGGCGTCGAGCGCGTTGTCGAGATCGAATTGAACGGCGGCGAGCGCGACGCCTTTCAGAAATCGGCGGCCTCGGTGCAGGGGCTGGTCGACGCCTGCAAGAAGATTGCGCCCAATCTCGGCGATTGACGGTGCATCATGAATATTCACGAATATCAAGCCAAGGCGGTGTTGCGCGATTATGGCGTTGCGGTGCCGCGCGGCGAGCCGGCGATGACTGTCGATGAGGCGGTCAAGGGCGCCAACACGCTCGGCGGTCCGGTCTGGGTGGTGAAGGCGCAGATCCACGCCGGCGGCCGCGGCAAGGCCGGCGGCGTCAAGGTTGTGAAGTCGATTGAGGACGTGAAGAAGGAATCCGCGCGGCTGCTCGGCTCGACGCTGGTGACGCACCAGACCGGCCCGCACGGCAAGCAAGTGCACCGGCTCTACATCGAGGAAGGCTCGGCGATCGACAAGGAGTTTTACCTGTCGATACTGATCGATCGCGAGACCTCGCGTATCGCGATCGTCGTCTCGACCGAAGGCGGCATGAACATCGAGGAGGTCGCGCACGAGACGCCGGACAAGATCGCCACCATCTCGGTCGATCCGGTCGCCGGCATCTGCCCGCATCACGTGCGGCGTATTTCCAAGGTGCTCGGCCTCGACGCCGATCTGCAAAAGCAGATGAGCCCGCTGCTCTCCAATCTCTACAAGGCCTTCATCGACACCGACATGAGCCTGCTGGAAATTAATCCGCTTGTGGTGACCAAGGACAACAAGCTCCTTTGCCTCGACGCCAAGGTCGATTTCGATAACAACGCGCTGTTCCTGCATCCGAACATCGCGGCGCTGCGCGACGAGACCGAGGAAGACGCCAAGGAAATCGATGCGTCGAAATTCGACCTCAACTACATCGCGCTCGACGGTTCGATCGGCTGCATGGTCAACGGCGCAGGTCTTGCGATGGCGACCATGGACATCATCAAGCTCTACGGCATGGCGCCGGCCAATTTCCTTGACGTCGGCGGCAGCGCCACCAAGGAGAAGGTGACGGCGGCGTTCAAGATCATCACATCGGACCCGAACGTGAAGGGCATCCTGGTCAATATTTTCGGCGGCATCATGAAGTGCGACGTGATCGCCGAGGGCGTGGTCGCGGCGGTGAAGGAAGTCGGGCTAAAGGTGCCGCTGGTGGTGCGGCTCGAAGGCACCAATGTAGAGCTCGGCAAGAAGATCATCGCGGAGTCGAAACTGAACGTGACGTCGGCGGACGATCTCGACGACGCCGCGCAGAAGATCGTCAAGGCTGTGAAAGACTCGGCCATGAAGGGGACTGCGTAGTGCCGATCCTGATCGACAAGAACACCAAGGTGATCTGCCAGGGCTTCACCGGCAAGAATGGCACCTTCCATTCCGAGCAGGCGATCGCCTACGGCACCAAGATGGTTGGCGGCACCTCGCCGGGCAAAGGCGGCTCGACCCATCTCAATCTGCCGGTATTCGACACCGTCGCCGAAGCGTGCGCCAAGACCGGCGCCGACGCCAGCGTGATCTATGTGCCGCCAGCCGGCGCGGCCGATGCGATTGCGGAGGCGATCGAGGCGGAGATTGCGCTGATCGTGTGCATCACCGAGGGCATCCCGGTCAGCCACATGGTGAAAGTGAAGCGCTCGCTGTGCGGCTCGAAATCGCGGCTGATCGGGCCGAATTGCCCGGGCGTGATGACGGCCGGCGAATGCAAGATCGGAATCATGCCGGGCAATATCTTCAAACCGGGCAAAGTCGGCATCGTGTCGCGCTCCGGCACGCTGACCTACGAGGCGGTGTTCCAGACCACCCGAGAGGGCTTGGGCCAGACCACCGCGGTCGGCATTGGCGGCGACCCGGTCAAGGGCTCCGAGTTCATCGCCATGCTGGAGATGTTCCTGGCCGACAAGGCGACTGAATCGATTGTCATGATCGGCGAGATCGGCGGCTCGGCCGAGGAAGACGCCGCCCAGTTCATCAAGGACGAGGCCAAGCGCGGCCGCAAAAAGCCGATGGTCGGCTTCATCGCCGGGCGTACCGCGCCGCCGGGCCGGCGCATGGGGCATGCTGGGGCGATTATTTCGGGCGGCAAAGGCGACGCCGAGTCCAAGATCGCGGCGATGGAGGAGGCCGGCATTAGGGTTTCGCCGTCTCCGGCACGGCTGGGCAAAACCCTGATTGAAGTGCTGAAACCATAATTCAGTTCTTAGCCTTCCGTTGACTTACAAGCGTCTTAAATAGGTTTAAAGATCGGATTCGCCGGTTATCGCCCGCCTTTCCCGCGGTGGGGCGCCGCATTACGGGCGTGGGGCTCCGCCAAGGTCGACCCAGGACGCAGTTCATGTCTCGCCAGGACGCCAACGCGGCCTTTGCCCGCACCTCATTCCTCTACGGTGGCAACGCCAGCTATATCGAAGGCCTGCACGCCCGCTACCAAACCGACCCGGCTTCGGTCGATGACGAATGGCAGGAATTTTTCAAGGCGCTAAAGGACGACGCCGGCGCCATCGCCCAGAACGCCAAAGGCGCATCGTGGCAAAAGCCGAACTGGCCGCAACAGCCGAATGGCGATCTGGTCGCCGCGCTCGACGGCCAGTGGCAAGATTTGGGGCCTGACACCGAGCGGCGCATCGGCGACAAGATCAAAAAGCAGGCGCAGGCGACCGGTGTCGATATCGGCGTCAGCGGCGTGCAGCAAGCGACCCGCGATTCGATTCACGCGCTGATGCTGATCCGCGCCTACCGCATCCGCGGCCACTTCCACGCCAAGCTCGATCCGCTCGGCCTCGAGCCGGAGAAGAGCGAGGACGAACTCGACCCGAAATCCTATGGATTTACCGAGGGCGATCTCGACCGCAAGATCTTCCTCGACAAGGTGCTTGGTCTGGAATTCGCGTCGATGCGCGAGATCGTCGCGATCCTGCGCCGGACCTATTGCCAGACCATCGGCATCGAGTTCATGCACATTTCGAACGCCGAGCAGAAGAGCTGGATTCAGCAGCGCATCGAAGGCAAGGACAAGGAGATCGCCTTCACCCCCGAAGGCAAGCGCGCCATCCTCAACAAGCTGGTCGAGGCGGAAGGTTTCGAGAAATTCCTCGACGTCAAGTTCACCGGCACCAAGCGGTTCGGTCTCGACGGCGCCGAGTCGCTGATCCCCGCGCTCGAACAGATTATCAAGCGCGGCGGCAATCTCGGCGTGAAGGAAATCTGCTTTGGCATGCCGCACCGCGGCCGCCTCAACGTGCTGACGCAGGTGATGGCGAAGCCCCACCGCGTGCTGTTTCACGAATTCAAGGGCGGCTCGGCGACGCCCGACGAAATCGAAGGCTCCGGCGACGTCAAATATCATCTCGGCGCATCGTCGGACCGCGAATTCGACGGCAACAAGGTGCATCTGTCGCTGACGCCGAATCCGTCGCATCTCGAAATCGTCGACCCGGTCACGCTCGGCAAGGTGCGCGCCAAGCAGGATCAGCACGGCGCGACGCCGGAAGACCGCACCATGGTGATGCCGCTGTTGATCCACGGCGATGCGGCGTTTGCCGGCCAGGGCGTGGTCGCCGAATGCTTCGGCCTGTCCGGCCTGAAGGGCTACCGCACCGGCGGTTCGCTGCACTTCATCGTCAACAACCAGATCGGTTTCACCACCTATCCGCGCTATTCGCGCTCGTCACCTTATCCCTCCGACGTCGCCAAGATGATCGAGGCGTTGATTTTCCACGTCAATGGCGACGACCCAGAAGCAGTAGTGTTTGCCGCCAAGGTGGCGACCGAGTACCGCATGAAATTCCAGCATCCCGTTGTGATCGACATGTTCTGCTACCGGCGGTTCGGCCACAACGAAGGCGACGAGCCGTCGTTCACCCAGCCGTTGATGTACAAGAATATCCGCTCGCATCCGACCACGCTGGAAATCTATGGCAAGAAACTCGTGGCCGAAGGGGTCATCACCGAAGCCGACATCGACAAGATGAAGGCCGGCTGGCGCTCGCATCTCGAAGCCGAATTCGAGGCGGGTCAGGGCTACAAGCCGAACAAGGCCGACTGGCTCGACGGCCGCTGGTCGGGCCTCAAGGCCGCGCATGACGCCGACGATCCGCGCCGCGGCAATACCGGCGTCGCGGTGGAAACGCTGCGCGAGATCGGCAAGAAAATCACGGTAGTGCCGCAGGATTTCCACCTGCACAAAACAATTCAGCGTTTCCTCGACCATCGCGCCAAAGCGATAGAAACCGGCAAGGGCATTGATTGGTCGACTGCCGAAGCTTTGGCATTTTCGTCTCTCTTGAAAGAAGGCACGCGAGTGCGGTTGTCCGGGCAAGATTCGGAGCGCGGCACGTTCTCGCAGCGCCACTCGGTGCTGTTCGATCAGGAGAATGAAAAGCGCTACACGCCGTTCAACAATCTCGGCGGCGAGCAGGCCCGCTTCGAAGTGCTCAACTCCATGCTGTCGGAAGAAGCCGTGCTCGGCTTCGAATACGGCTTCTCGACCGCCGAGCCGGGCGCGCTGACGCTGTGGGAAGCGCAGTTCGGCGACTTCGCCAATGGCGCGCAGGTAGTATTCGACCAGTTCATTTCGTCCGGCGAGCGCAAATGGCTGCGCATGTCGGGTCTCGTCTGCCTGCTGCCGCACGGCTACGAAGGGCAAGGGCCGGAACACTCCTCGGCGCGGCTCGAGCGTTTCCTGCAAATGTGCGCGGAAGACAACATGCAGGTGGCGAACTGCACGACGCCGGCCAATTATTTCCATATCCTGCGCCGCCAGATGAAACGTGAGATTCGCAAGCCGCTGATCCTGATGACGCCGAAGAGCCTGCTGCGCCACAAGCGCGCGGTGTCGAGGCTCGATGAAATGGGCCAGGACACCTCGTTCCACCGGCTGCTGTGGGACGACGCCCAATTGCTGCCGGACGAAAAGATCAAGATCGTTCCCGACAATAATATCCGCCGTGTTGTGCTGTGCACCGGCAAGGTCTACTTCGAACTTTACGACGAGCGCGAGCAGCGCGGCGTCGACGACATTTATCTGCTGCGCGTCGAGCAGCTTTTCCCGTTTCCGACCAAGGCGCTGGTCACCGAGCTGTCGCGCTTCAAGCAGGCGGAAATCGTCTGGTGCCAGGAAGAGCCGCGCAATATGGGCGCCTGGTTTTTCGTCGACGTGTTCCTGCAGTGGGTGCTCAACAATATCGGCGCTGCCACCAAGCGCGCGCGTTACGCCGGGCGTCCGGCCTCGGCCTCGACCGCGGTCGGACAGATGTCGAAACACGTCGCGCAATTGAAGCAGTTTTTGGAAGAGGCGTTGGGGTAATCAGGAGCGTCGTCCCCGCGAAGGCGGGGACCCAGTAAACACAAACGTGGGAAATCTATCACAAACGTTTGCGACTACTGGACCGTCCGCCGGAGTTTATCATCGGGCCGGCCTTCAGCCGGACCCGGTGGCGGACGATGACATCGGAATGAATTGCTAGGCGTATAGGAAACAAACATGGCTGAGATTCGCGTCCCGACTTTGGGCGAAAGCGTCACCGAGGCGACGGTCGGCAAGTGGTTCAAGCAGCCCGGCGAAGCCGTTGCGGTTGACGAACCGGTGGTCGAGCTCGAAACCGACAAGGTCACGCTCGAAGTGCCGGCCTCCGCCGCGGGCGTTCTCTCCGACATCGCGGTGAAAACCGGAACGACCGTCGCGGTCGGCGCGCTGCTCGGTCAGATCAAGGAATGCGCCGGCGGGGCGCCGGCGAAACCGCCGTCCGCTACCGCTACCAAGCCGGCCGCCAGCGCCACCGGCGCGCCCGATGAAAAGACCTCGAAAACCAAGCCGATCGGCGCGGGCCCGGAAGAGCCGCAGCCGCGCGAGATGCCGCCGGCCCCATCCGTGCCGCAGCCTCCAGCGGTGCGCAAAATGGCGGCTGAAAGCGGCGTCGATCCCGCGAACGTCGCTGGCAGTGGCAAGCACGGTCAGGTCACCAAAGGCGACATGATGGCGGCGATCGAACGCTCCGCCGCGCAGCCGACGCCGGTCGCGGCGCAGGCGCCGATGCAGATGCGTGCGCCGTCGCCGCCCGACGATGCGTTGCGCGAAGAACGCGTGCCGATGACGCGGCTGCGCCAGACCATCGCGCGGCGGTTGAAGGAAGCGCAGAATACCGCAGCCATGCTCACGACCTACAACGAGGTCGACATGAGCGCGGTGATGAAGATGCGCGTCGACTACAAGGAGCTGTTCGAAAAGAAGCACGGCGTCAAGCTCGGCTTCATGGGCTTCTTCACTCGCGCCTGCATTCAGGCGCTGAAGGACGTGCCGGCGGTCAATGCCGAGATCGACGGCAACGATCTCGTCTACAAGAATTACTATCACATCGGCGTCGCGGTCGGCACCGAGCGCGGCCTGGTGGTGCCGGTGGTGCGTGACGCCGATCACCTGTCACTCGCCGGAATCGAAAAGGCGATATCCGAACTCGGCAAGAACGCGCGCGACGGCCACCTCAAGATCGAGGACATGCAGGGCGGCACCTTCACGATCTCGAATGGCGGCGTCTATGGCTCGCTTATGTCGATGCCGATCCTCAACGTGCCGCAGTCCGGCATTCTTGGCATGCACAAGATTCAGGAGCGCCCGGTGGCGATTGCCGGCAAGATCGAAATCCGTCCGATGATGTATCTGGCGATGACCTACGACCACCGCGTGGTCGACGGCCAAGGCGCCGTGACGTTCCTGGTGCGCGTCAAGGAAAACCTGGAAGACCCGGCGCGCATCGTGCTGGATTTGTGACTTAGCCCCTGTCATGGCCGGCTTGTCCCGGCCATCCACGTCTTTGCTTCAATCGACCAAGGAAGCAGTGGCTGCCCGGCACAGGGCCGGGCATGACGAAGGAAAGGTTTGCCTTATGGCCTACGACCTCATCGTCATCGGCTCAGGCCCCGGCGGCTATGTCTGCGCCATTCGCGCCGCGCAACTGGGGCTCAAGACTGCGGTGGTCGAAAAAAGCGCGACCTATGGCGGCACTTGTCTCAATATCGGCTTCATTCCGTCGAAGGCGCTGCTGCATGCCTCGGAGCTATTCGACGAAGCTGGGCACTCGTTTGCCAAGATGGGGATCGGCGTCCCGGCGCCGAAGCTCGATCTCAAGGCGATGCTGAATTTCAAACAGGAAGCCATCGAGGGCAACGTCAAGGGCGTCGACTTCCTGTTCAAGAAGAACAAAATCGGCGGCTTCAAAGGCGCGGGACGCATCGTTGCGGCCGGCAAGGTCGAGGTGAAGGGCGCCGATGGCAAGACCCAGACGCTGGAAACCAAATCCATCGTCATCGCCACCGGTTCCGATGTTGCAAAGCTCAGGGGAATCGAGATCGACGAGAAGCGTATCGTGTCCTCCACAGGAGCCTTGACGCTCGACAAGGTGCCGGAAAAACTGCTGGTGATCGGCGCCGGCGTGATCGGGCTTGAACTCGGCTCGGTGTGGCGGCGTCTCGGCGCCGACGTGACAGTTGTCGAATTCCTCGATGGCGTGCTGCCCGGCATGGACGGCGAAGTGCGCAAGCAGGCGCAGCGGTTGTTCGAGAAGCAGGGCATGACCTTCAAGCTGTCTTCGAAGGTCACCGGCGTCGATACATCCGGCAAGCGGCTCAAAGCGAAGATCGAGCCAGCGAAAGGTGACGGCAAAACGGAGACCATCGAGGCCGATATCGTGCTGGTTTCAATCGGCCGCGTGCCTTGCACCGAAGGACTCGGCCTGAAGGAAGCCGGCGTCAAGCTGGACGAACGCGGCCGTGTCGTGGTCGATCATTATTACGCGACCAGCGTGCCGGGTATCTGGGCGATCGGCGACGTCATTGCTGGCCCGATGCTGGCGCACAAGGCCGAGGACGAGGGCGTTGCGGTTGCGGAGATTTTAGTCGGGCAGGCGGGTCATGTGAATTATGACGCTATCCCGGCGGTGGTTTACACGATGCCGGAGATCGCCTCGGTCGGCAAAACCGAAGAGGAACTGAAGGCAGCGAACGTCGCCTATAACGCCGGCAAATTCCCGTTCACCGCCAATGGCCGCGCCAAGGCCAATCAGCAGACCGATGGCTTCGTGAAAATTCTTGCCGACGCCAAGACCGACCGCGTGCTCGGCGTCCACATCATCGGCTCCGACGCCGGCAACATGATCGCGGAGGCGGTGCTCGGCATGGAGTTCGGCGCCTCGGCGGAAGATATCGCGCGCACCTGCCACGCCCATCCGACATTGCCCGAGGCGGTGAAGGAAGCGGCGATGGCGGTCGCCAAGCGCGCGATCCATATGTGACGCCCCACCCTCAAGGTGGGGGCGGGCGCGAGGATTTTTGCGAGCAACCGGATAGCGCCCTCGCAGATAGCGCCGCGTCAGCCGAGGTGGATGGCGTGCGGCGCCCATAGACCGACCGCCATAAACAACACGCCGATCAGGCCCATGCCGCCGGCCATCCAGCCCAGTACCACCATGCCGGTGATGACTTGCGCGGAAGCCAAAACGATGCCGATTTGCAGCGCGGCGGAGGCAATTTCGTAATTGTGGTAGCGCGCCATCACCAGTTCGCGCTTCTCCTCGGCTTCCTTGGCGCGCTCGGCCAGCTGCTTGCGGCCTTCGTGGGTGTCCGGCTCATCGTCGTAACGCGCGGCCGTCTTTTTCCAGCCCTCGACCAGCTTGAGCATTGACGCCTTGGCCGCGGGATTATCGGTGGCGTCGGCGACAATCTGCAAATTATCCGCCGCGGTGCGCACCACCGTCATGCGGATTGTTTTGGCCTGGAAAAACGCCCAGAGATTCGAGGCCTCGACGTTGTCGCTGATCGCCGCGGTCTGCGCGCTTTTGCCCAGCGTTTCGGAGAACGCCAGAAACAGCGCGAGCACCGCGATCAGCAGCGCAATCTTCTTGTTACCGCCGTGCGACGCGTGTTCGGCGTGTTCGGCGTGCTCAAGTGATTCGTGTGGCCCGGCCATCGCTCGCCCCCAAGAATGAAACGCCACGATGAAGCGAAGCGCCTTGCTTCGCAAGTGCCTTGCGGGTGGGTTACAGAATTGTTACGCGCGCGGATGCGCGCTGCGATAGGCCTGCAACAGCCGCTCACTGTCGACCGCGGTGTAGATTTGTGTGGTCGAGAGTGAGGCGTGGCCGAGCAGTTCCTGGATCGCCCGTAGGTCGCCGCCGCGCGCCAAAAGATGCGTGGCGAACGAATGCCGCAGCGCGTGCGGCGTGGCGCTGTCGGGCAGGCCAAGCGCGCCGCGCAGCCGCGCCATCGCCAGTTGCACGATACGCGGCGACAATGGTCCACCGCGCGTGCCAACGAACATCGCGCCGTCGCGGCCGGGATCGTGCGGGCACAAAGCGTCGTAATCCGCGATCAGCTTGAGGACCTGCGGCAGCATGGGGACCATGCGCTGCTTGTTGCCTTTGCCGGTGACGACGATGACATCGCCGGCTCCCGGCGCCGGCACGTCCTTGCGCGTGAGGCCGAGCGCCTCCGAAATGCGCAAGCCCGAGCCGTACAGCAGCGCCAGTACCGCGGCGTCGCGCGCCAGCACCCAAGGCTCGCGCTCCTCGCCGGCGCGCAGCTCGACGTCGGATATGCGTCTGGCATCGCCAATGCTGAGCGGCTTCGGCAAGCTCTTGCCGACTTTCGGCGCGCGCACCGCCGACAACGCCCCGACCTTGCCCTTGCCGTTGCGTTCGAGAAAGCGCGCGAACGAGCGCGCGCCGGCCAGCGCGCGCACCAGTGAACGGCTGCCAATCCCGGCCGCGCGCCGCGCCGCCATGAAGGCGCGCACGTCCTGCGGCGATAATTTTTCGAGCTTCTTGAGCGTGACCCGGCCGCCGAGATGCCCGGTCATGAATTCGAGAAACTGGTGGGCATCGCGCGCATAGGCGTCGAGCGTGTTCACCGACATGCGGCGCTCGGCGCCGAGATAATCGAGCCAGCGGCTGATTTCGGCGGTGAGGTCGTTGGCGGCTTTCGTGCTGCGATCCATATAAGAGAGAGTGTCAGGCGTTCCTTCACCCTTCCTTAAGCCAATGGAATCGGCCAGACCAAGCGCAATGAACGCTAAGCCCAATACGCAAATTGTCGACGTTCTGGTGCCGGTCGCGCTCGACCAGGCCTATACCTACCGCGTGCCGGCCGGGCTGGAGCTTGCGCCGGGCGACATCGTGACGGTGCCGCTCGGCGCGCGCGAATGCACCGGCGTGGTGTGGGGCGAGGGCTCGGCGCGTCCGAGCCTGCACAACCGGCTCAAGGACATCGACGGCAAGCTCGACATCCCGCCGCTGCGCGAGGAAATGCGCAGCTTCGTCGATTGGGTCTCGAACTACACGCTGTCGTGGCGCGGCATGGTGCTTCGAATGGCGCTTCGTATGGGCGAGCACCTCGGTGAAGGCCGCGAGCGGGTCGGCGTGCGCCGTTCAGGCCCGCCGCTGGCCCGCATGACGGCGGCCCGCGCCCGCGCCGTCGCGCTGTTCGAGGACGGGTTGGTCCGCACCAAAGGCGAGGCGGCAAAGGAGGCCGGCGTTAGTTCGGGGGTGATCAACGGGCTGATCGATGAAGGCACCCTGGAAACGGTGATTCTGCCGCCAGAGCCGGTCGCGCTGCCACCCGATCCGGATTTCAACCTCACTGAATTTTCCGATGAGCAACGCACCGCCTCAGATGCGCTGCGCGCTGGCGTCGCCAAGGGCGGCTTCAGCGCCACGCTGGTCGACGGCGTCACAGGGTCCGGCAAGACCGAAGTCTATTTCGAAGCGGTCGCAGAAATTATCCGGCGGAAAAAACAATGCCTGATCCTGATGCCGGAAATTTCATTGACCGCGCAGGTGCTCGACCGTTTTGCGCAGCGTTTCGGCACGCGGCCGGCCGAGTGGCACTCGCAATTGTCACCACGCAAGCGCGCTCGCACCTGGCGCGCCGTGGCCGACAATGAAGTACAGGTGATCGTCGGCGCGCGCTCGGCGCTGTTTCTGCCATACGCGGACCTCGGCCTTATCATCGTCGATGAGGAGCACGACCCGGCCTACAAGCAGGAGGACGGCGCGCACTATCACGCGCGCGACATGGCGGTGGTGCGCGCCAATGTCGCGAAGATCCCAGTGATGCTGGCGTCGGCGACGCCGTCGGTCGAATCCGAGGTCAATGCGCGCAAGGGCCGTTATGCCCGCGTGCATCTGCCGGCGCGGTTCGGCGGCCAGTCGATGCCGGCAGTCGAGGCGATTGATCTCACCCGCGAAGGCCCGCCGAAAGGTCGCTTCATCGCGCCGCGGCTGGCTGAAGCGGTGCAAATCACGCTGGAGAAAAAGGAACAGGCGCTGCTGTTTCTCAACCGGCGCGGCTATGCGCCGCTGACTCTGTGCCGCACTTGCGGCTACCGGGTGCATTGCCCGCATTGCGACGCCTGGCTGGTCGATCATCGCTTCAAGCGGCGGCTGGTTTGCCACCACTGCGGCTTCTCGATGCCGCCGCCGGCCGACTGCCCAAAGTGTCACGCCGTCGATAGCTTCGTCGCTTGTGGACCGGGCGTCGAGCGGCTCGAACAGGAGGCCGCCGAATTATTCCCCGACAGCCGGATTCTCGTGTTGTCGAGCGACCTGGTCGAATCGGTCGAGCGGTTGCGGCAGGAACTTGACGACGTCGCGCAGGGCAGGTTCGATCTCATCATCGGCACGCAACTGGTGGCGAAGGGCCACAACTTCCCGAAACTTAATCTGGTCGGCCTCGTCGATGCCGATCTTGGGCTCGGCAACGGCGATCCGCGCGCCGCCGAGCGTTCGTTCCAGCTGCTGCATCAGGTGGTCGGCCGCGCCGGGCGATCCGAAGGTTTCGGTCACGGATTTTTGCAAACCCATCAGCCCGAACATCCGGTCATGCGCGCGCTGATTTCCGGCGACCGCGACGCGTTTTATTCGAGCGAAATCGAATTGCGCGAGCGCACGCACTATCCGCCGTTCGGCCGGCTCGCCAGCCTGATCATCGCCGCCAATACCCGCCATGAAGCTGAAAATTATGGCCGCGCGCTAGCTGCCGTCGCGCCGCGCCACGAGGATGTGCGCGTGCTCGGCCCCGCCGAAGCGCCGGTCGCGGTGGTGCGCGGCCGCCACCGGTTCCGGCTATTGGTGAAATCGCCGCGTGGCTTCGACCTGTCGGCTTATCTGCGCCAATGGCTCGCCGCCGCGCCGAAGCGCAAAAACAAAGTTCAACTCACGGTCGACGTCGATCCGCAGAGCTTTTATTGAGCCGCAGCCAATGCCGCATGGACGATCAGCGTCGTCCCCGAGCCCAAGAGAATGGCATACAGCACGCGCAGGAACTGTTCACGGGCGAGCCGCAGCGTGATGTGATGACCGACCCACATTCCAGCCAACATCCCTGGCAGCAGGCAAAGCGCAAGCAACGGTGTGTGCCAGTCATTGTAAATGCCGGCGATGGTGAACAGCACGATACGCGTCAGCGTCGCAAAACCGATCAACGTCGTTTGGGTGGCTTGGAAGACCTGCTTGTCTTCGAGCCGGCGGCTCAAATACATCGCGTAGATAGGGCCGCCGGAGCCGAACATCGCGCTGAAAGCTCCGCCGAACGTTCCGAACATAAAAACCCACGCGCGACTTAGCCGGTGTTGGGCCGCTGGTGCGACAAGGCCGTAGATCGCGTAACTAATCACGAATATGCCGAGGGCGGTCATCATCGGCTGCGACGGCATTAACAGCAGCAGATAGGTTCCGGCCACGCTGCCGATGATCATTAAAGGAACGAGGCGCCAAAGCTCGGAACGCGATATGTGCGCGCTGAAGCGAATTCCCGTTGACGACGCGGCAATACAATCGAGCAAGGCCAGCAGCGGGACGATACTCGCGACCGGCATGATGTGCGCAAGGATAGGCGCCGCAACCAGGGCGGTGCCAAACCCGGCAATACCGAAAATGACATAGGCCCCGGCCAGAACCGGGATGGCAACGAGCAACACATGGAACGATGGCCACATCGGGTGAACCGAAAGCGATGACGCGATTTCAGCACCATGCATCACGGTGCGATGCCCACAATACGTCAATTTGCGAATCAGCCTTCGTGCGCGTCGAAGTCTGATGGATTGATGCAGCGCCTATTCCGGCATCTCGGTATGCTTGACGCTTCGCTGCAGCAGCACGCAAGCGGCGGCTGCGAAAATCAGCGCAAAGCCGACGATGTCTGTGACGGTCGGGCGCTCGCCGAGCAGCACCGTCGAGGCGGTAACGCCGACCACCGGCACCAGCAACGAGCCGAGCGATGCCGTGACGGTCGGCAGCTTCCCGACGATCGACCACCATAAGAAATGCGCGAGTCCGGTGCCGAACAGCGCGATGTAAAGCATTGCCATTGCCGACGTGATGCGCAACGGCCAAACCCGCGGAGCGCCTTCGACCGCCAGCATGCCGATGGCGATCAGCGCGGTGCCGATCAGCAGTTGCCACATCGCATTTACCAGCGGATCGATGTCGATATCGGCCCATCGCATATAGACGGTGGCGAGGGTCCAGGCGAAGGCGCAGCCGAGCACGAAGACCACACCGAGCGGTGCGCCGCGCATGAATAGCGGCCCGACCAGAATCGCCAGACCGGCGATACACAATACGAGTGCGCCGATGCGCATCTTGTCGAGACGGTCGCCGAATACCAGCCAGGTCAGCGCCGCCGCCCAGATCGGCATCGAATAGGTGATGACAACGGCGCGTGATGTCGCGCCGAATATCTGCGCAAAGGCGGCACAGATGTTGAATACCGAAACGTTGAGGAAACCGGCGACGGTGATATGCTTGAACTGGACCGCTGTGCCCGCGAGCCTGTGCCCGCTCACATACGCGGCGGCCAGCAGTGTCAGCGCTCCGAGGCCGGTGGAGACAAAGCGCAGGCTCCAGGGCGGCACCTCTTGCAGCGCATAAAACGCGGCAATCCAGTTAAATCCCCAGGCGAAGCCGAGCAGGACGACCAGCAATTTGGCGGTGCCGGCAACGTTGGGTCTGCTCGGAGGGGCCATTGTTTGGAACCGGTCTGCGCAATCCGTCATCCTGAGGTGCGCGCTGAAGGAGTGCCGCTCACACCTCAGGGTGACGGATAAAGCGCGGTGCACCCTATCGAGCCGCTCCCGATGAAGCGAGGTATTGCTTTCGAGACCATCCGCAGAAAGCCGGACGTGCTATTCTGGACCGGCGCGCAGATCGTAGATTGGTATCGCGAGGCCGGGCCGAAGCCGCCGAAGGGCGCGCACGCCGAGTCGGCTGCGGGGTGCTTTATCCTGCTCCAACGCTTGCAAGCTGAACGCGACCGGATTCCACCGCAGGCTCAGGCGCGCGCACGCGTGCTTGGTCGGCGCATAGCCGCACGGCCTCGCGCAGCGTTATCACTACGGCGTCTGCTCTCGCCGCGCCGGCGAGCGTTGTGATGTCGCCTTCCGCGGCCCAGCATCCGAGGATGATCGTGGCGTGCGGAAGCTTCCTGCGCAGCCGGCGGATCGTGTAGCGCATCTGCGCGATGCTACTGGCATCGAGGAAAGACAAGCATGCGATGTTGACGCCTTTGGTTTCCAGCCGAAAGATATTGGCGGTTGAAAGCGCCTCCGCGCCTTCGACGCGTGCACCGAGACCGTGTTTCGACAGGATCTGTGCCAACATGGCCGCCGCCGCTTCATCAAGGCCGGTTCGGCCGCCGACGCACAGGACCGGCGTTTCTGCGCGCCAGTCGGCGGCAAGATCGTCTTGGGCAAGGACCGGAAGATCGTAGGAGATGGCGTCACTGACAGCTTGGGCGGCCGCGCCCGCCTCGGCGTCTTGCGTTGGCTCGCTTTTGGGCGGCTTGTCCTCGTGATCGTCGAACTCCTTGACGAGTTCGATGGTCGAATCCCGGATCGCTTGAAGGTGAGGCGCATCGAGCGCCTGGCGATCGAGGTCGACCTGAGCAAGCTTGAGGCCTTTGAGAGCAACCTCGTCGTAATATGCAGAAAGCGGTCTTTCCTTGAGAAACT
Source organism: Pseudolabrys sp. (assembly GCA_050998115.1). Taxonomy (GTDB): domain Bacteria; phylum Pseudomonadota; class Alphaproteobacteria; order Rhizobiales; family Xanthobacteraceae; genus Pseudolabrys. The sequence continues at coordinate 17,191 of JBPCQM010000197.1, forward strand.
CCTCCGCTTTGTCGAGCGCCTCGGCCGGATCGTCCGCTAGCATGCGCTGGTAAAAAATTTCCGGAGGCGACAGGGCGGGCCGGTCGCCGAACATCACGTCAAGAAATTTAAGGCTTTCAACGTGCCGGCCCAGGACGACGAGGCAGATCGTGAGCGGTGTGGCGAGGACCAGGCCGATCGGGCCCCACAGCGCAGTCCAGAACGTCGCCGACAGCACGACCGCGAGCGGGGACAGACCCGTGCTGCGTCCATAGAGCATCGGTTCGATCACCTGGCCCGCCAGCGGCTCAATGATGAAGAACAGAGCGCCCGTCCACAGCAGGAGCGACCAGCCCGGGTCTACCGCCACGGCCAACGCCAACGGAAACACCGCCGATATGACCGTTCCGATGTAGGGGACGAAACGAAGGATGCCGGCAAGGATGCCCCACAACACGGCGCTCGGAATCCCGATGAACCATAGCCCGGTTCCAATCAGGAGGCCGAAGGCCGAGTTCAGGGCCAACTGCGTGAGGAAAAGCCGGCTCAGGCGCTGCGCCGCGTCGTCAAGCGCCGCCGTTGTCTTTTGCAAGTCATGGGAGCCCGCAAGCTTGATCAGGCGGTTCCGCAAATCCTCTCGCTGCAGCAGCGTGAAGATCACGAAGATGATTACGATTCCGGTCGTCGTCAGCGGATGAAGCAGGGGGGAAATCAAACCGCCGACGTTTTCCAAGGCAGTGGGCGGCGGTTGACGCACCTCAACCGGTATCGGCCTCACATCCTGTCCGGGCGCGTTGGCTGCTGGCACGGCGAGCGTCGCTGGCGGGGTATCTTTTGGCTTATTGCGTTCATTGCCAAGGTTCTGCAGCAAGTATGCCGCGTGCTCCAGCGTATTGTGCGTCGCAGCGGTTCCCCGCAGCGATCGGATTTTGGCGCGCATGTTGGATTCTTGTTGCGGGAGGTCGCTGGCAAGCTGGGTCATTTGCGTCGCGATTACGCCGCCGACGGCAAAAATGACCAGGAACGCCAGCAGGACGACGCCGATGACTGAAGCCGGGCGCGGCACATGCCAATCCTGAAGGATGCGCACCGGGGGGGCCAGGACGAAGCTGAGCAGGATTGCCAACGCAATCGGGACGAAGACGTCGCGGCCAAAATAGAGCGTCGCCACGATCAGGGCGGCAAGAATGGCGGCGGCGACTCCTTTGACCAGGTTAACGGCCTGGTCCTGCGACTGCGTCAATCCGGCTGTGCTAAGCATTGCGCCCCTTTGGAAGAGCCCGACCGCTAACCGATGAAGGCCCCTAAAGTTGCAAGGGCCCTGCGGTCCTTCGGTGCCCGAAGGGATCCCATCGGGCGCCGGCGCGATAGTCCTGAGAGGTCCGCGCCATCCCGAGCGGAATCCCGCAAAATCGAGCCCGATGCTGGTTTACGCGAGCCCGCCAATGTTGCACCGCGATTGCCCCTGTGTTAGCAAAACCGGGATTTTGCGAGGGTTTCCGGGCACTTGCGCGGACGGCAAGATCGGAATTCCAGCTTGGATTCCAGAGGCTTGCGCGGCCGGCTTGGCGCCGGTGCGTGCCGCTTGGGTGAAGGTTGCAAACGGGCGTTACGTGGCAGACGAAAATTCCATCATCTCCGGCATGGCGGGCCGTTACGCCTCGGCGCTGTTCGAACTCGCCCTCGAGAGCAAATCGACCGATGCGGTCCGGGGCGAGCTGGAAAAATTCGACGCGCTGATCGCCGGCAGCGCCGACCTCAACCGCCTGGTGCGCAGCCCGGTCTTCGGGGTCGACGACCAGCTCAGAGCGCTCTCGGCGATTCTCGACAAGGCCGGCGTCAAGGGCCTGGCGGCGAATTTCTTGCGCGTCATCACCACCAACCGCCGGCTGTTCGCGGCGCGCGACATGATCCGCGCCTATCGCGCGCTGGTCGCCCGCCACAAAGGCGAGGTCACCGCGCAGATCACGGTTGCCGAAAAACTCAGCGACAAGAATACCGCGGCGCTTAAGAGCGCGCTCAAATCCGTTACCGGCGGCAAGGACATCGACTTCGACGTGAAGATCGATCCGGCCATCATCGGCGGGTTAATCGTCAAGGTAGGCAGCCGCATGGTCGACAGCTCGCTGCGCACCAAACTCAACTCGATCAAGCTTGCGATGAAAGAGGCCCGCTGATGGACATCCGCGCCGCAGAAATTTCCAACATCCTCAAAGAGCAGATCCAGAACTTCGGCCAGGAGGCCGAGGTCTCCGAGGTCGGCCAGGTGCTCTCGGTGGGCGACGGCATCGCCCGCGTTTATGGTCTCGACAATGTGCAGGCCGGCGAAATGGTCGAATTCGAGAGCGGCGTGCGCGGCATGGCGCTTAACCTCGAAACCGACAATGTCGGCATCGTGATCTTCGGCAACGACCGCGAGATCAAGGAAGGCCAGACCGTCAAGCGCACCGGCTCGATCGTCGACGTGCCGGTGGGCAAGGAAATGCTCGGCCGCGTGGTCGACGCACTCGGCAATCCGATCGATGGCAAGGGCCCGATCGCCGCGAAAACGCGCAGCCGCGTCGACGTCAAGGCGCCCGGCATCATCCCGCGCAAGTCGGTCAACGAGCCGATGGCGACCGGCCTCAAGGCGATCGACGCGCTCATCCCGATCGGCCGGGGCCAGCGCGAGCTGATCATCGGTGATCGCCAGACCGGCAAGACCGCGATCGCGCTCGATACCATCCTTAACCAGAAGTCGCTCAACGCGCAGACCGACGAGAAGATCAAGCTCTACTGCATCTATGTCGCAATCGGGCAGAAACGCTCGACCGTCGCGCAATTCGTCAAGGTGCTCGAGGAAAACGGCGCCCTGGAATATTCCATTATCGTTGCCGCCACCGCCTCCGACCCGGCGCCGATGCAATTCCTGGCACCGTTCTCCGGCTGCGCGATGGGCGAATATTTCCGCGACAACGGCATGCACGCCGTCATCATCTATGACGACCTGTCGAAGCAGGCGGTCGCCTATCGCCAGATGTCGCTGTTGCTGCGCCGCCCGCCAGGCCGCGAAGCCTATCCGGGCGACGTGTTCTACCTGCATTCGCGGCTGCTCGAGCGCGCCGCCAAGATGAATGACGACAACAAAGGCGGTTCGCTCA
>JBPCQM010000193.1:0-11804 GCA_050998115.1 Pseudolabrys sp.
GTGCGTTGCAGACCCGGGACAAAGTCAAATCAGCTTGAGCCCCTTGAAGCTGGCATGGCCGTCCTTGCCGACCACGATGTGGTCGTGCACCGCGATGCCGAGCGGCTTGGCGACCTCAACGATCGCCTGCGTCATCACGACATCGGCGCGCGACGGCGTCGGGTCGCCGGACGGATGATTGTGCACCAGGATCAGCGCGGTCGCCGACAATTCGAGCGCGCGCTTGACCACCTCGCGCGGATAGACCGGGGTGTGATCGACGGTGCCGGTCTGCTGCGTTTCGTCGGCGATCAACTGGTTGCGCTTGTCGAGAAACAGGATGCGAAACTGCTCTTTCTCGGCGAATGCCATCGTGGTCCGGCAATAGTCGAGAACGCTCGACCAGGATGACAGCACCGGCCGCTTGCTCACCTGGCCGTGTGCCAGCCGGCTTGCCGCCGCCTGCACGATCTTGAGATCGGTGATCGCGGAATCGCCCAGCCCCTTGATCTCGGCCAACCGCTTTTCCGGCGCAGCAAGCACTTCGGCGAACGAGCCGAACTTGGCGACCAGCGCCTTGCACAGCGGCTTGAGGTCGCGCCGCGGCAGAGCGCGAAACAGCACCAGTTCGAGCAATTCGTAGTCGGTGACCGCCTCGGCCCCGGCGTCGCGAAAGCGCGCGCGCAGCCGTTCGCGATGGCCGTGATAATGCGGCGGCGGCTCAGCCGAACTACCCTTGGGATCGCCGCCTTTTCGTCCGCCGCTTTTGGGTTTTTGCGCCATGCCAACACGTACCCGCTGGTTCGACGGCGAGTGTAATTCATCCGGTCGTTTCCGCGAAAGCGGAAGCCTTAGGCTGGATTCCCGCTGGAGCCTGTGCTCGGGCCGGCGAAGCCGGACCCGAGTGTGGAAATGAGCGGGAAAACGTCAGGCGCCGTACGGCGGCTTGTCGAGCCTTTGCGGCGACAGCGTGAAGATCTCGACGCCGTTGTCGGTGACGGCGACGGTATGCTCGAACTGCGCCGACAGCGAGCGGTCACGCGTCACCGCGGTCCAGCCGTCTGACAGCACTTTCACGTGCGGGCGGCCGAGATTGATCATCGGCTCGACGGTGAAGAACATGCCGGGCTTGAGCAAGATGCCCTCGCCGGGCCGGCCGACATGGACGATGTTGGGTTCGTCATGGAACAGCCTGCCGAGGCCGTGGCCGCAGAAATCGCGCACCACGCTCATGTTCTGGCCTTCGACGAAGCTCTGGATCGCGGCGCCGATGTCGCCGCTGGTGGCGCCGGGGCGGATCGCCGCGATGCAGCGCAGCATCGCCTCGTAGGTAACCTCGATCAGCCGCTCGGCGCGGCGCGGGATTTCGCCGATGGTGTACATGCGGCTGGAATCGCCGTGCCAGCCGTCGAGGATCAGCGTGACGTCGATGTTGACGATGTCGCCGTCCTTGAGCGGTTTTTCACCGGGGATGCCGTGGCAGACCACGTGGTTGAGCGAGGTGCAGGTCGATTTCTTGTAACCGCGATACATCAGCGTCGCCGGCAAGGCGTCGTGATCCATCGCGAAGTCGTAGACCAGCCGGTCGATCTTTTCGGTCGGCACCCCGGCCTTTACTTCGCCGACTAGCATGTCGAGACAGCGCGCGACCAGTTGCCCGGCCTTGCGCATGCCTTCGAACGCGGCGGGTCCGTGAATCTTGATCTGGCCGGTCTTTCGCGGCGGCGCGACGGCGGCGTCGATGTAGGTCATGGGCGCAATGTAAGGGTTTACGCCGGTCAGGCAACCGTCGCAGTTTCCGCTCATTCCCGCACTCGGTTCCGCGCAAAGCGTGGCCCGGGTGCAGGCTCCAGCGGGAATCCAGAGTCAAAGGGCTGGGTCCCCGCTGGAGCCTGTGCTCGGACCGATCGAAGATCGGACCCGAGTGCGGGGACGAGCGGAGAAAAGTCAGGCCGGAATCTTGCCGCCCAACTCATCGTCAATATGTGCGCGCACGATGTCGTCGAACGTCGCTTCGGCCTTGAAGCCAAGCTCGCGGGCGCGCTTGGCGTCGATCCGCTCCGACCAGCCGGCGACGATTCGCGTGATCATCTCGTCCGGCTGGCGCTTGATGCGCGCGGCGACCTTCGGCCCAGCGATGCGCGACAGCGACTCGATCTGCTCGGCGACGGTGCAGCATACGCCCGGCATCGCCAGGCTGATGCGTGGCCCGAGCTGTTCGCGCGTCAATCCGGCAGCGTGGATGAGGAAATCGACCGCGGCGCGCGGCGAGGCATGGGTGTGGCGCACCGTATCGGCGACCGGCAGGACGGCGTCGACGCCGGCCAGCGGCTCGCGGATGATGCCGGAGAAAAACCCGGACGCCGCCTTGTTCGGCTTGCCCGGCCGCACGCAAATGGTCGGCAGGCGGATGCCGACGCCGTCGAGAAAGCCGCGCCGGTTGTAGTCGGCCAGCAGCAATTCGCTGATCGCCTTCTGCGTGCCGTACGAGGTGAGCGGCGTCAGGTGGAATTCGTCAGGAATCGCGTGGGGAAACGGCGCGCCGTAGACCGCGATCGAGGAGGTGAACACCACCTTCGGCCTGTAGTCCTTGGCGTGGCGGATCGCTTCGAGCAGCGCGCGGCTGCCGTCGAGATTGACGTGGTAGCCCTTGTCGAAATCGGTCTCGGCCTCGCCCGACACCACGCCGGCCAGGTGGAAAATCATCTCGGGCTTGGCGGCGACCAGCTTTCCGGCGATGCCGGGCGCGGCGAGATCGGCGGCGACCAATTCGACATGCCCCTTGAAACCGGTGGGCCGTTCCGGCGTCACGACGTCGGTCAGCGTCAGGCTCTCGACCGGCTTGCCGTTGAGCGCGCCGTCCTTGACGAGCCGCGCCGTCAATTTGCGGCCGATCATGCCCGCCGCGCCGGTAATCAGAATATGCACGTCATCCTCCCGCCTATTTATCCGCCGGCTGATACCGGTCGACCCGCCGTAACGACGGGAAAATCATCATCCAGATCGCGGCGACGAGCAATGACCCCAGTCCGCCGATGAAGGCCGATGGCACCGCGCCGATCAAGGCGGCCAAGACCCCGGATTCAAACTCGCCCAGCGTGTTGGAGGCGCCGACGAACAGGTAGTTGATGGCGCTGACGCGGCCGCGCATGGCGTCCGGCGTCTCCATCTGCACCAGCGAAAAGCGGATGACGACGCTCACCGAGTCCGAGGCGCCAAGCACGGCGAGCGCCGCCATCGACAGCGGCAGCCAGGCCGAGAGCGCGAATATCATGGTCGAAATGCCAAACAGCGCCACCACGGCAAACATAGTGATGCCGATATGACGCTCGATCGGATATCGCGACAGGATGATCGAGGTGGTCAGCGCGCCGATTGCCGGAGCCGAACTCAACAGTCCGAGCCCGGCCGGCCCGGCGTCGAGAATGTCGCGGGCGTAGATCGGCAGCAGCGCGGTGGCGCCGCCGAGCAGGATCACGAACAAATCGAGCGAGATGACGCCGAGCAAGCGTTCGCGGCGGCGCACAAAATCAAAGCCGGCCAGCACCGAGGCCAGCGTCACCGGCTGGCGGGATGTCGCCACGCGCTCGACCCGCACCAGCGTCACCAGGACGATCGCGATAAGGAAGAAGGCAAAGCACAGCGCGCAAACCAGCACCGGGCTGACCGCGTAGAGGAACCCGCCGGCCGCCGGGCCGCAAATCACCGCGGTCTGGTTGGCAGAGGTCCAGGCCGCCACCGCGCGGGGAATAAGCGGTCCTGCCACCGTGGCCGGCACCAGCGCATGCGCGGTTGGCAGTTCGAAGGCGCGCGCGCAGCCGATCAGGAAAACCGCGACGAACAGCCAGTCGCGGGTGATGGCGTCGCTTAAGAGGCCGGCCAACACGGTCAGCGCAGCCAGCGCGTGGGTCGCTTGCGCGAGGCGCACGAGATGGCGGCGATCGTAGCGGTCGGCGAGTTGGCCGATCAGCAGCGTGAACACCACCGCCGGCATGAATTGAATGAGGCCGACCAGCCCAAGGTCGAAGGCGCTGCCGGTCAGGTCATAGATTTTCCAGCCGATCACCACCGCCAGCATGTGGTAGCCGAGCGTGGATACCAGCCGCGAACACCAGAAAAATACGAACGGCCGCTGGTCGATCAGCCGCAGCGACACCGCAAGCGGCGCGATCATTTCTTCGCGGCAGGGACATTGAGCGTCAGCAAGCTGAGCTTCTGCTTGCCAGCGGCGAAATTATCCGGCGCCAGCCAGCGCTCGAAATTCGCCTTGCGCGCCGGCCATTCGCTATCGAGCATCGAGAAATAGGCGGTGTCGCGATTGCGGCCCTTGGCGATCATCTGCGCGCGCAAAACGCCTTCGAATTGGAAACCATAGCGTAGCGCCGCGCGGCGGGACGGCTCGTTGAGCGCATTGCATTTCCACTCATAGCGGCGATAGCCCAGCGTCTCGAAGATATATCGCGCCAGCAAGTACTGCGCTTCGGTGCCGAGCGGCGTTTTCTGCAAGGCCGGCGAATAGACGATATGGCCGACCTCGATCGAGCGCATCGCCGGCTTGATTTCCATCAGCGTGGCGATCCCGACCGCGCGGCCGCTGTTCTCGACGATGGCGTAGGAGTAGGGGTCCTGAAGCGCGACGCGCTGCGGGACCCAGGCGGCAAATTCTTCGGCGTTTTTGAACGGGCCGTAAGCCCCCATGTAGGTCCAGAGCCTGTCGTCGTCCTTGACTGCCGTCCAAAGGTCGGCGGTATGGCGCGCATCCAGCCGTTCGACCCGGCCATATTGCCCCTCCAGAGTCACCGGTCCCGGCAGTTGCGCCGGCGTGGTGTCGACCTTCACGCCGATCGGTTGCCCGGTTTCGGGCAGGGTATCGTGGCTCAAGGTCTGGCTCACGATCTGGCCTGATAGCCGCCGAAAAACTTGTTGAGTTCGGCATTCGACATGATGCCGGCGAAACTGTCGAATTTTCCGCTCTCGGCGATTTCGCGCGCCGATTTGGCGAAGGCGTTCATCGCGACCCGCGCCAGCGTGCCGCCGACGCTGATCCGGCGCACGCCCATCGCAGCGATGTCGGCGACGGTGAAGCCGAGCGGGGCGGCATTGAGCAAATTGACGGGCTTTGGCGCCACCGCTTTCACCACCGCTTCGATCTGCTCGCGGGTCTTGATGCCCGGCGGGTAAAGGCAGTCGGCGCCCGCGTCGGAGAATGCCTTGAGCCGGCGGATGGCGTCGTCAAGATCGGGCTTACCGTGCAGGAAGCCCTCGCAACGCGCGGTGAATATTACATCGCCGCCAGCCCGGTCGATCGCGGAGCGCGCCGCTTTCACCCGCGCCACCGCGTGGTCGAACTCGTAGATCGGCTTGCTCTCGTCGCCGCTGAAGTCCTCGATCGAGAGGCCGGCGACGCCGGTTTCGATGCACCGCGTCACATTGACGGCGACGCCATCGGGATCATGCGCAAAACCATTCTCGAAGTCGGCATTGAGCGGAATGCCGACCGACGCCGCAAGCTCCTTGTAATGAGCAAGTACCGCCTCGATCGATTGCGCGCCATCCGGCAGGCCGTGCGAATGGGCGTGTCCTGAACTGGTGGAGGCAATCGCCTTGAAGCCGAGGCCCTCGAGATAACGGGCGCTGCCGACACTCCATGGATTGGGAATGACGAAGCAGCCGCTCTTATGCAATTCGCGAAACGCGCGCCGCTTATCGCCGATAGAAGGATTTTTGGTCATGTGAAACCGCCGGAAGCCTGCAACGTGCCATGTCTGCCGGACCGAGGCCAATGCAATTCCGTGATCAATGCATGCCCACCGCTGATGCACGGCTGGCGGTAGCGGTCTGGCTTTGCCACACTGGCTCACCGCAAGGGGAAACGCGTGCATTCGGCCGATTTCGATGCGCTCGAGGCGCGCCAATGCGAAGATGCCGCCGGCGAGCTGGGCGTTTTGCGTAATCGGCGCCTATGATGCAAGAAAACGTGGAAATGCCAAGGACATTCATATGCTGAAAACCATCGCGGCCTTCGACCGGATCGGCGAGGAAAACGCCTTCGCCGTGCTGGCGCGCGCCAATGCGCTGGCCGCGCAGGGCCGCGACATCATCAGCCTCGGCATCGGCCAGCCGGATTTCCGCACGCCCGATCACATCGTCGAGGCGGCGATCAGGGCGCTGCGCGACGGCCACCACGGCTACACCGCTGCGAATGGCATCCCGCCGCTGCGCGAGGCGGTCGCCGCCGATCTGCACAAGCGCTATGGCGTCGAGGTGTCGCCCGACAGCGTGATGATCATGCCAGGCGGCAAGCCGACTATGTTCATGTCGATCCTGATGTTCGGCGAGCCGGGCGTCGAGATCATGTATCCCGATCCCGGCTTTCCGATCTATCGCTCGATGATCGAATTCACCGGCGCCAGGCCGGTGCCGATCCCGGTCCGCGAGGAAAACGGCTTTGCCTTCTCGGCGGAGGAGACGCTTGCGCTCATCACGCCGCAGACACGTCTCATCATCATCAACTCGCCGGCCAATCCGACCGGCGGCGTCACGCCGAAGAGCGAAGTCGACAAATTCGTCGCTGGCCTCGACAAATGGCCGGACGTCGCCGTGATGTCGGACGAGATCTACGATCAGATGACCTATGACGGCGAGCAGCACGTCTGCCTGCTGTCCTATGCTTCGCTCCGCGACCGGCTGATCCTGCTCAATGGCTGGTCGAAGACCTACGCGATGACCGGCTGGCGGCTCGGCTACGCGGTGTTTCCCGGCAAGCTCTACGACTATGCGCGCAAGCTCGCGGTCAACTTGCACTCTTGCGTCAATGCCTCGGCGCAATACGCGGGGCTTGCGGCGCTCACCGGCCCCCAAGATGCGGCGCACCAGATGGTGGCCGAGTTCGACAGGCGGCGCAAAGTCGTGGTCGAGGGCCTCAACAAGTTGCCGGGTGTTTCCTGCGTGGTGCCGAAAGGCGCGTTCTACGCCTTCCCCAACGTCAAACGTACCGGCTGGAAGGCCAAGGAACTCGCCAATACGCTGCTCAATGATACCGGCGTCGTCACTATCGGCGGGCCCGACTTCGGCACCCTCGGCGAGGGCTACCTGCGGCTCTCTTACGCCAATTCAACCGAGAATATCCTCAAGGCGCTCGACCGCATGGGCGAATTCCTGGCGTCGCGCCAAGCGGCGTAGTTTCTTACTTTCCCTCCCCTCGATGGGGAGGGTCGCCAGCCGAAGGCCGGCGGGGTGGGTGAGTGATCGAATGACAAACGAGCGCGCCCGGCAGCTTCGCGAAAATCAGACCGATGCCGAGAAGAAACTGTGGCGTTCGCTGCACACGTTTAAGGCGCGGGGCTTCCATTTTCGCCGGCAGGTGCCCATCGATAGTTTCATCGTCGATTTTGCCTGTTACTCCGCGCGCCTAGTAATCGAGATCGATGGCGGCCAGCATAATGAGCGTGAGGCGGCGGCGAAGGATAGCGGCGAGACGCTTATTTGTCAGGCAATGGATTCCGCGTTCTGCGATTCTGGAACCACGAAGTCTTGAAAAATATCGAGGGTGTCACGCAACTCATCGATGCCGAACTTCCTTCACCCCCACCCCGAACCCCTCCCCGCAAGGGGGAGGGGTTCGGCGTCTCCCGGTCGAAAGCAAACTAGCTCACCATGCCTCACCTCTCCGAAGAACAAAATCTGATGCGGCGCTCGTGCCGCGCCTTCGTCGACGACGTCGTCATTCCCTTCATCCGCAAGGAATGGCGACGCGAATGGTCGATGGAGCCAAACGAACGGCTGCCGAGATCGATCCTCGACGGCGCCGAGGAGGTCGGCATCCGCACGCTGGGCGTGCCGGAGGAGTACGGCGGCATCGAATTCGACCGCGCCACCGAGGTGAAGACCTTCGCGCTGATCGCCGAGGAAGTCGCGCGCGGCGATTCGGGCCTGGCCGACAAGCTGGTGCAGAACTGGAAGGTCTCGGTCTTACTGCGCCAACTGGCGCCCAGCCACTTGCAGGAAAAATGGTTCAAGCGGCTGCGCGAAGACAACCAATTTCTGCTGGCGCATTGCCTGACCGAGCCGCGCGGCGCCTCCGACCGCTGGCTGCCCTATAACGTGCCGGAAGCCGCGATGCAGACCAAGGCGGTGAAGCAGGGCAAAGACTGGGTGATCAACGGCCGCAAGCAATTCATCTCGAACGGCTACGACGCCGGGCTCTACGTCGTTTATGCCAACACCAATACCAAAGTCGGCATGTTGCAGGGCACCTCGTCGTTCCTGGTGCCACGCGACACGCCGGGGCTGACGGTGGCGCGCTGCAACGAGACGCTGGGCTGCCGCTTCATGAACAATGGCGAACTGGTGTTCGAGGACATGCGGGTGCCGGAGGATCACCTGCTGGTCGAGAGCGAGGCGCTCGGCAAGGCCGCCATTTATTTCCGTCCCGGCAAGATCATCCAGGCGGCGAAAAATCTTGGCGTCGGCGTGCGCGCTTTCGAGTTGGCCGCCGACTACACGCAAAATTACGTGCAGGGCGGCCGCATCCTGATCAAGCATCAGGCGGTGGCGCTGCGGCTCGCCGACATGGCGACCCGGATCGAGGCGGTGCGGGCGCTGCTCGATCGCGCCGCGCAGGCGGTGGATGACAATGCCGAGGACGCCGACACGCTGTGCAACATGGCCAAGGTCTATGCCTCGGAAGAAATCCTGAAAGTGGCGCAGCATTGCCTCGAACTGCACGGCGGCAATGGCGTGATGCTCGACTTCGGCGTCGAGAAAATTTTCCGCGACGCCGCGATCTTCCTGCACATGGACGCGACCGTCGATATTTCGAAGATGAAGATCGTCAAGTCACTGTTCCCGCAGACCGCGGGGAAATATGCGGGGCCGGAATGAATTCGTGTCCCGGACGCGGCGCAGCACCAAAGCGCGTGGAAGACGCGCGTATACGCGCTTATGGTGGTGCGCCGCTGATCCGGGACCTTTCCAAATTCAGAGTTCTTCAAGGTCCCGGTTCTGCAGCGCATCGCGAAGGTGCGCTGCGCTGCGCCCGGGACAAGTCTAGCGCCGCAGTGTGAATTGAAAGCCGACCAGCACAATCGCCAGCCCGGCAAGCTGCGCCGCGCTCGGGATGACGCCGAGCGCGGTAAACCCGATCAGCAAGCCGAACACCGGCACCAGCGCCGGAAACGTCGCGGCCCGTCCGGCGCCCAGCGCCACGATCGCATGGGTAAACAGATAGATCGGCAGCACACCGGCGATCACGCCCTGTACCAGCGCCTGCAGCAGATTTTCCAGCAAGCCGTGGCGCGACAGTTCGCTTGCGCCATAGAGCAGCAGATAGGCCGGGGCAAACAACATCATCGACACCGCGCCGACCGCCACCACGGCGCGCGTGCCGGGCACGTTCCATTGGCGCAACAGCGTGCCGAACGCCGCCCAGAACACGCCGGCCGACACGAACAGCAAATCGCCGCCGATGCCGTGGCTGCCGATGGTGGCGAGCGACTCCGCGCCGTACACCAAAAGCCCGGCGATGATCGCCGCGGCGCCGAACATCCGCCGCGGCGAAATGCTCTCGTGCAACACGACGCCCGCCAGGATCAGCCCGAACAGCGCCGCGCAGGCTGGCTGAATGGTTGTGCCGTGGCCGAGCGGCACCAGAATAAAGCCGGTATAGGCGAGCAGCGACTGCGGCGGTCCGGCCAGCACGCTCATCACCACGGCGCGGCCCCAGCCGACGCCGCCGAGATTGCCGATGCCGTTGCGAAACACCGCCGGCATCAGCAGCAGGCCGGACCAGAAGAAGCGGTGAAATGCGATGTCGGCCGGCGAGAAGCCGATCTCGATGCCGTGCTTGGCGACCACGAAGCCCGCCGCCCAGGCCAGAGCCGCCAGCGTGCCGCAGACCGCGCCGATGATCAGCGTCGGCCTATGCGCTTTGTCGGAAACGGCCATGGTCCCTAAGGGCGGGTGACGACTGCCCGGCTGATACTCTAGGATCGCCGCCGCGTCCAACAACGAAACAACATGGCTGTCATCATCGGGCTGGAATCGACAAAGGAGTCGTCATGGCGAAGTCGAACAAAGTCATCATCACCTGCGCGGTCACCGGCTCGATCCACACGCCCTCGATGTCGCCGCATCTGCCGGTCACCGCGCAGGAGATCGCCGACGCCGCGATCGGCGCCGCGGAAGCCGGCGCCGCCATCGTGCATCTGCATGCGCGCGACCCGAAAGACGGCCGGCCCGACCAGCGGCCGGAAGCATTTTCGCCGTTCCTCAAGGTGATCAAGCAGCGCTCCAATGTGGTGATCAACATCACCACCGGCGGCGCACCGACCATGACGGTGGAGGAGCGCGTCAAGCCGGCCGCGACCTTCAAGCCAGAAGTGGCGTCGCTGAACATGGGCTCGATGAATTTCGGGCTTTACCCGATGCTGGCGCGCTTCAAGGAGTTCAAGCACGACTGGGAGCGGCCATACCTGGAGGGTTCGCGCGAGCGGCTGTTCAAGAACACCTTTGCCGACATTGAATACATTCTCAAGACCTGCGCCGACAACGGCACCCGGTTCGAGATCGAGTGCTACGACATCGGCCATCTCTATACGCTCAAGCATTTCCTCGACCGCGGCGTGGTCAAGCCGCCGCTGTTCGTGCAGTCGGTGTTCGGCATTCTCGGCGGCATCGGGCCTCATCCGGAGGATGTCATCATGATGAAGCGCACCGCTGACCGGCTGCTCGGCCCGGAGAATTACCACTGGTCGGTGCTCGGCGCCGGGCGCAACCAATTGCCGATCGCCGCCATGGCGGCCGCGATGGGCGGCAATGTCCGCGTCGGCATGGAGGATTCGATCTGGCTCGGCGCCGGCAAGCTCGCCGAATCCAATGCCGCGCAGGTCAAGGCGGCGCGGCAGATCATCGAAGGCCTGGGCCTGGCGATCGCGGATCCTGACGAGGCGCGCGAAATCCTCTCGCTCAAGGGCGGCGACAAGGTGGCGTTCTAGATTGTCATTCCGGGACGGCGCACTGCGCCGGGCCGGAATCCAGGGGCCAAAGATGCCGGCCTATTATGTGTATCTAGTTGCCGGCAAACGAAATGGGACGCTATATCTCGGCGTCACCAACGATCTCGTGCGCCGAGTGCATGAGCATAAGACAAAAGTTCAAAAAGGCTTCACCAAACGATATGACCTAACCCGACTTGTCTGGTTCGAAACTTACGACGACCCGACCAACGCAATTGCGCGTGAAAAAGACATCAAGAAATGGCGGCGCGACTGGAAGCTGCGGCTAATTGAACAATCTAATCCGCAGTGGATCGACCTTTTTGAGCAAATCAGTCATTAGACACGGAAGGTTGTCGTCCCTAGATTCCGGGCTCGCGGGCTTTGCCCGCGCCCCGGAATGACAAAATATGGCCGCGCTCGATACCGTCAGCATCGGAATTCTGCTCGGCAGCCTGGTGGTGCTGGCGGGCATTCTGTCGAGCGTCATCGCACTGCGGTTTGGTGCGCCATTATTGCTGGTGTTTTTGCTGATCGGCGTGTTGGCCGGCGAGGCCGGCCCGGGCGGCATCCATTTCTATGATGTCGGCACCGCCTATACGGTCGGCTCGATCGCGCTCGCGCTGATTCTGTTCGACGGCGGCTTGCGCACCCGCTTTGCCACGTTTCGCAGCGTGCTGGCGCCGGCCGGCACGCTGGCCACCATCGGCGTGATGATAACGGCGGCGATCACCGCGCCGGTCGCCAAGTCCGCGCTGGGGCTCGGCTGGCTCGAGGGGCTGCTGGTCGGGGCGGTGATCGCCTCAACCGACGCCGCCGCGGTGTTCTTCC
>JBPCQM010000215.1:0-8762 GCA_050998115.1 Pseudolabrys sp.
TGCACGACCTGGTGCTGACCATCGGCTTCATGTCGGTGACGCAGATCGACTTTGACCTCACCAGCATCGCGGCGTTGCTGACCATTCTCGGCTATTCGCTCAACGACACCGTCGTTATTTACGACCGCATCCGCGAGATGCTGCGACGCTACCGGAAAATGCCGATGCCGGATTTGCTCAACGCATCGGTCAACCAGACGCTGTCGCGTTCGGTGATCACCCACGTTACGGTGTCGCTGGCTTTGTTGGCGTTGCTGCTGTTCGGCGGCCAGGCGATCCACTCCTTCACCGCGACCATGATGTTTGGCGTGGTGCTGGTCGGCACCTATACCTCGGTGTTCATTGCCTCGCCGATCTTGATCTATCTTGGCGTCGGCACCGGCCGCGACGCGCTGTCCTCCGAGCCGCACGACAAGAAATAGTTGGCGGCGGTGGTTGACACGCCGCATCTGCCACGTCCTGCGCCGATCGAGGCCTATGGCAATGGCGGGTTTCGCTTCGGCGGCAGGCCTGAAAGTTTGTCGCATCGCGGCTCGCTGCTGTGCTTTCCGGACGGCATCTGGGCCTGGCCGGTCCGCCGCGTCGACGAACTGACCGACACCGCGCTGGCCGCCGCGTTTGCCCGCGGCGGTGCGCTCGATTTTTCCCTGATCGGCTCCGGGCGCGATCCCTGGCCGTTGCCGCAGAATTTGCGATTACGCTTTCACGAATTGCACATTTCTGTCGATGTCATGACCACCGGCGCGGCGGTGCGGACCTGGAATATTCTGCTGGCGGAGGGTCGGCGTGTTGGAGCAGGTCTAATTGCTGTTGTTTGATCGCGGTCGAATGATATGAGCGAGGACGCTTTCGCCCATTGCGAAAATCTGGTGCGCGCGCACGATAAGGACCGCTATCTGGCGAGCCTGTTCGCGCCGGCGCAGCGCCGGCCCTGGCTGTGGGCGCTCTATGCGTTCGATCTAGAAATCGCTCGCATCAAATATCTGGTCAAGGAGCCGATGGCCGGCCTCATCCGCCTGCAATGGTGGCGCGATGCGCTGGCTGGGTTGCGCGCGGAGGAAGCGGCGGCGCATCCGGTGATACGCGCGTTGTTCGAGGCCGCGCGCGCCGCCGGCGTCGATGTCGCGCCGCTCGCCATTGCGGTTGAAGCCCGGCAGGATGAATTGCAGGGCGAGCCGCCGGTCGTGGCCGCGTCGGCGGTTTTCAGCTTCGCCGCGCGGCTGCTCGGCGCCGAAGATGCTGCAATCTCTGCTGCGGCGGACGATGCGGCCAAGGCGGTGACGCTGATCGACGATCCCGATCAGGCGCGAAGCGCTTACCGCGTTTTCCGCGACAGGCTAACCGCCGTGCCCGATGCCGCGCTGCCGGCGTTCCTTACCGTGGCGCTGGTGCCGTTGTGGCTCAAGCAGCGCGCACCGCCGCAATGGCGGCGGCAAATCGCGCTAGCTCAGGCCGCGTGGTTGGGCTTCCCGAAACTTTGATCTTATTCGGCGGCGAGCGCAGCCGCGCCATTAATCCAGGCGTCGAGATCGGCCAGCGCGCGTGCGCTCAGCGCGGATTTACGCGCGAGGTTCTTGGCCGAGCCACGGCCGAATTTGCGTCCAGATTGGTTTGTTTGCGGATCGGTCACGACTGTTTCCGACAAGGGCGGAAACAGGCCGAAATTCACGTTCATCGGCTGAAAGGATGGCGGCCCAGCGTCGATCGTCTCGACAAGCTCTCCTGAAAAATGGCCGCCGGTGATATGAGCGAGGATCGCGCCATGCGCGGTGGTGGGCGGTGGCGGCAACAGCGGTTCACCGCGCCGCTCGGCGGCGGCGAAACTACCCGCCAGCAGACCGACCGCGGCGCTCTCTACATAGCCCTCGCAGCCGGTGATCTGTCCGGCGAAACGCAGGCGCGGCTGTGCTTTAAGCCGCAGCGTATCGTCGAGCAGCTGCGGCGAATCGAGAAACGTATTGCGGTGCAGCCCGCCGAGCCGCGCAAACTCCGCGCGCTCCAGCCCCGGAATGCCGCGGAAGATGCGGACTTGTTCGGCATGCTTGAGCTTGGTCTGGAAGCCGACCATGTTAAACAGCGTGCCGAGCTTGTTGTCCTGGCGAAGCTGCACGATGGCGTAGGCCTTGGTCTGCGGGTCGTGCGGATTGGTCAGGCCGAACGGCTTCATCGGGCCGTGCCGCAGCGTCTCGCGGCCGCGCTCGGCCATCACCTCGATGGGCAGGCAGCCGTCGAAATACGGCGTCGAGGTTTCGAACTGGTGGAACGAGACCTTATCTCCGGCGAGCAGCGCGGCGACAAAGGCGTCATATTGCTGGCGCGTCAGCGGGCAATTGACGTAGTCGGCGCCGGAGCCGCCGGGGCCGGTCTTGTCATAGCGCGACTGCATCCACGCGACGTCCATGTCGATACTGTCGCGGTGCACGATCGGCGCGATGGCGTCAAAAAACGCCAGCGCGTCTTCGCCTGACAGCGCGCGAATATACGATGCAAGCTCCGGTGAGGTCAGCGGCCCGGTGGCGATGATGACGCTGTCCCATTCCGGCGGCGGCACTGCGACTTCCTCGCGCACAATGCGGATGAGCGGATGGGCGGCGAGCGCCGCCGACACCGCGGCGGAAAAACCATCGCGGTCGACCGCCAGCGCGCCGCCGGCCGGAACCTGATGCGCATCGGCGCAACGCATCACCAAGGAGCCAAGCCGGCGCATTTCTTCGTGCAGCAGTCCGACCGCGTTGTGTTGCTTGTCGTCGGAGCGGAACGAATTGGAGCACACCAGTTCCGCCAGACTCCCGGTCTTATGCGCGGCGGTCGTGCGCCGCGGCCGCATTTCGTGGATCACGGCCCGCACGTCGCGCTGCCCGATCTGCCAGGCGGCTTCTGCTCCGGCTAGCCCGCCGCCGATGATATGAACGGCTTGATGGCGAACGTCATTCATTCGCTATAGCTAGGCCGGACTTGGTCGGGGCGGCAATGGCAGCTGCGCTGGCTTTTTGCGCGCGGCCCGATCACGCGCGCCGGAAGGCCCACAAAACGGGAGCGGGACCAAAAAATAAACCTGAGCGGGACCAAAAAACGAAAACGCCCGCACGAGGCGGGCGCTTTCCGCATGATTTTTAGTTGGTTACCGCTTTCGCGCGGAGTCCCAAGCAACGCGAGCGATGTCCGAGCGGCTGAGGCCGATATCGGCCAATTCGCGGTCGCCGAGGCGGGACAGCTCGTTCAGGCTTTGGTTATAGCGCTTCCAGGAGCGTAGGAAGCGGACGAGGGTGGTGAACATGGTAGTAGTCCTTCAGAAACTGAGTTCCGGCGGGCAGAACGCTTGGGCCGGGTGAATCGAACGAGTGCAAGATAGGCTGCGGGAACCGAGTGGAGAAGCATTTGTGTTGCGCTGCAGCTAATCTAAAAAGACATGGCTTAAGTAATTGTTTGTTAAAGAATAAGGCAATTTAATCTCAAAAAATACTGCTTTTCTCGGTGCCGAGCAAGCCATTCTCGCATAGGTCAAAAGCGCTCAATTATGCAGTTTATGCGGAGGTCGGGACCTAGGGGCCTGATAAAATGCTATTTCATCTCCCCGGAACGATGGATGCTGGCGCTGCAAACCCTTTATTTCGAGGATCTGTCGGTCGGCCTGGCCGAGCGGCTGCGCAAAACCGTGGCATCGTCCGACGTGGTCGGCTTTGCCGAAGTCACCGGCGACCGCAACCCGATCCATCTGTCCGAGCACTTTGCCGCCAAGACGCCGTTCGGCACCCGGATCGCCAACGGGCTCTACACCGCCAGCCTGATTTCCGCGGTGCTTGGCACGAGGCTGCCGGGGCCGGGTGCCATCTATATCTCGCAGACCCTGAATTTCCGCGCCCCGGTGAAAATTGGCGACACCGTCGAAGTCGACGTAACCGTAACCGAGCTGATCCCGGAAAAATTCCGCGCCAAGCTGTCGTGCAGTTGCACGGTCGCAGGCGAAATTGTGCTCGACGGCGAAGCCTGGGTAAAGGTGCCGTCAAGCCAGGCCAGTGGGCGGCCGCTACCGAGACTGTAGTCGCCGCTTTTTAAAGTCCCGGCTTGAGCCCGAACACGCAACGCCGCGTCCCGTCCGAACGTCGGCATATGGTCACTTGGCCGTCCGGTGGCGGAACCGGCATCGCCTCGTCGTACGGCACCATTTCGCCATCGATCATCGAGCCCGCCGCCGTTGTCGATATCTTCGTGTAACTCTTGCAATCATAATCGCCGCAGCACCATTCACCCGCGGCGTTCTTGAGACCGCCGCGGCTGATCCAACTGTCATGCGCCGATGCAGCGCATTCCCATAACATTGCACTCAGCAAAAACGGAACGGAAACGAGCAGTGAGCGTAAGTGCGGTCGCTGCACCATCAGAGGCCTCCTCGCGTTGGGCCGGCATGGCGATCACTTAACGGCTCCTGGTCTGGCGTTCCTTCCCCTGGTTTTTTGGCCGCGCAAAGCGCGCTCCTTGCGCAAACTTTGCCATTGCGCTCGTCTCGGAACGAATCGCAACCCTTCGATTTTATCACAACCTGATGCCACAGAGTTTATGAACGAGGGTGCGCCTTAACCTTTGCGGCATGCCTGACCCGTGCTAGTCGCAGGCCGTCGTGAAGAAACCCTGGCACATCTGGCGCGACCGGCGCGGCCGTCTCTCGGCGCTGCGCATCGTTACGCTCGCTCTGTTGTTGCTGCCGCTTGGCAAGGCGATTTTCGAAGCCGGCGAGATTTCGCATGGCGCGCGGCCGCTCAACGATCTCATTCACCGCGCCGGCTTCTGGGCGTTGGTGTTTCTCGGCTGCGCGCTGCTGGTGACGCCGCTGCGCCGGATCGGGCGGTTTGGCGCGCTGATCGATGTGCGACGGATGATCGGGGTCGTGGCGTTTTGTTACATCGCCGCGCATCTGACGCTTTATGTCGCCGACCAGCGCTTCGACCTGGGCAAGGTCGCCTACGAAATCAGCCACCGGGTCTATCTCATCATTGGCGGTATCGCGTGGCTCGGCCTGGCGGTGCTGGCGGCGACCTCGACCGACGCCATGACGCGCCGCCTTGGCGGCCAACGCTGGCGGCGGTTGCATCAGGCGAGCTACGCCATCGCGCTGCTAGCGCTGATCCATTATTTCCAGCAGACCAAGGCCGATGTCAGCGTGTCGACGTTCGCCGCCGGGCTGGTTGCCTGGCTGATGGGTTACCGCCTGCTGGCCTGGTGGCGGCAGGGCAACGAACTGTCGACGTTGACGTTGCTGGCACTCGCCGTCACGGTTTCGGCGCTGACATTTGCCGGCGAGGCGATCGGCATCGGCATTGTGTTTAACGCCTCGCCGCTGCGCGTGCTCGGAACTGCATTCGATTTCGGCGCCGGTATCCGGCCGGGCTGGCTGGTGCTCGGCGCCGGACTGTGCGTCGCGGGGCTGGATGCTGTGCGTTCGCGCATGCGATCGCAGCGTTCGGCACAGCCGGTCGCGGCAGAGTAGGGGAGCGCGCGATTCCTTAAGTGGATCGAGCGAAATACAATATGGCGACATTCCTGGTGGCACATGGCGCCTGGTCGGCTGGCTGGGCCTGGAAGAAAATGCATCCGCTGCTTGTGGCGCGCGGCCATCGGCTGATCACGCCTACTTTGAGCGGCCTCGGCGAGCGTTCGCATCTGTCGTCGCCGAAGATTGATCTCGACACCCACATCACCGACATCGTCAATGTGCTGGAATACGAAAATCTCACCGGCATCAACCTGATCGGTCACAGCTATGGCGGCATGGTCGCGACCGGGGCGGCCGACCGCGCCGGCAAACACGTCGCCAAGCTGATCTATATCGACGCTTTCGTGCCGCGCGATGGCGACGCGGTATTTGACATTCTGCCCGCCGCGACCCGCGAGCAGCGCAAGAACGCGGCGGCCTCGGGACCGGACAGCTGGCGAATTCCGCCGGGTCCAATGCCGCCGGACACGTCGCAGGCCGATATAGACTGGTGCGCACCAAAACGGGTGCCGCAGCCGCTGAAAACCTTCGAGCAGAATATCAAACTGAGCGGTGAGTTCGACGGGCCGCGCCATTACGTCTATTGCGCGCGCAAGCCGGCCGACGATCGTTTCCAAGTGTTCTACGAGCGCGCGCAGCGCGAGAAATGGGCCGGCGCGCATTCGATCGACGCCAGCCACAATCCGCACATCACCGCGCCGGACGCGCTGGCTGATCTGCTGACGAGCATCGCGTAACGCAATTCGGGACGCGAGCGATGGCGAGCGGCCCGCAATCGATCAAATCTTGCGACTGTCATACGCCCAGTGCAACAGTGCCTGACGCTGGCGTGGCCGGCAGAACAGATCGCCGCGCTCGCAGTTTTTCTCGATCTGGCGCACGTGGCGTTTGACGGCCTTCCAGCGGCCGATCTGCCGCGCGTCGTCTTCCATGCGGCGGCCCATGTAATAGCGGCAATACCACTGAAACCATCCGCGCGGATCGTCGTGGTGCAGCCAGCCCTTTTTCCTCCACACGGAAAGCGGCTGGCTGGCGTCGACGCCGAAGAAATTCAACTCGCAGTCGCGCTTGTTCGGCGCGAGGTTGGCGCGGGTGAACCAGCTCTTGGGAAATTCCTGGCGGCAATCGTTCAAATATTTCCCGCAAAATATGCCGAGCGCCAGCATTTGTTTCGGCGTCAGTTGCGGCTTGAAGTCCGGATTGAACGAACGCCCGATGCCCGCCGTTCGGGTGTAGCGGTAATTCTTTTGCATCCGGTCGTGGACGGTGACGCGACGTTTGCGCATTCACGCCACGAGGTCGGCGTAATCCGGATGCTTGCCGATCCAGCTATTGATGAACGGGCAGCGCGGCACAACTTTCAATCCGCGCGAGCGCGCCAGATCGAGCACCTCCTTGGCGAGGCGGGATCCGATGCCGCGGCCTTCCAGCGCTTTCGGCACCTCGGTATGGCGCAGCGTTAGCACATTGCCTTCAAGCGTGTATTCGTTGAAGGCGACATGGCCATCGGCGTCGAGTTCGAAGCGCGAAAGGGCGGGATTGTCGCGCACCATGTTGATTTCGCCATCCGGCATTGATCACAATCCCTGCGCACACGTAAGGTAGGGGTCAAATACAGGAGATCAACCCGATGCCCAATCTGACGCTCTACCATGCTTCGCCGTCGCGCTCCTCGATCGTGCTATGGATGCTGGAGGAGATCGGCCAGCCTTACGACATCAAGCTGCTGCGGCTGTCGGAAGGCGACAACATGAAGCCCGATTACCTTGCCATCAATCCGATGGGCAAGGTTCCCGCCATCAAACACGGCGACACCGTGATC
The DNA here is from genome assembly GCA_050998115.1 of Pseudolabrys sp. GTDB lineage: Bacteria > Pseudomonadota > Alphaproteobacteria > Rhizobiales > Xanthobacteraceae > Pseudolabrys. The sequence goes on from JBPCQM010000215.1 coordinate 7,314, forward strand.
ACCGAATCGGCCGCGATCTGCACCTATCTCGCCGACGAATTTGCACAGGCAAAGCTCAACATTCCGGTCGGCTCGCCGCGCCGCGGCGTCTATCTCAAATGGCTGTTTTTTGGGCCGAGCTGCATCGAACCGGCGATCATCGACCGCGCAGCGCCACGCAAGGAAGAAGCGCGCCGCGGCATGCTCGGCTATGGCGACTTCGACAGCGTGATGAATACGGTAGCGAAGGCGGTGACGCTGGGGCCATTCTTGATGGGCGAGCAATTCACCGCCGCCGACGTCATCATCGGCTCCGGGTTGCACTGGGGCACCATGTTCAAGCTGATCCCGGAGCGCAAGGAATTCGCCAGCTACGTGGCGCGCTGCAACGACCGCCCGGCCGCCAGGCGCGCGCAGGCGAAGGACAAGGAAATGGCGGCGCCCGCGTAAACGCGCCGGAAACCAAAGGAAAACCGGCTCTGTTGCCGAGACCGGCCGATTATTCTATAGGAACCGGGCACCTAGGTTTGATGGTCTGCCTTGCTCTGCTCCCGCTTTTTGGGCGCTACACAACGCAACACCCCAAAACTCGGATGTATCGGCCGTGTTCCGATAAGCGGACGCGGTGTCGTATGCAAAGCGAAGGAGGCCCACATGGCCACAGGTACTGTCAAGTTTTTCAACACCCAGAAGGGTTTTGGCTTCATCACGCCGTCGGACGGCTCGAAGGACGTGTTCGTGCACATCAGCGCGGTCGAGCGCGCCGGCATGTCGACCCTCAACGAGGGCCAGCGGGTGAACTACGAAGTCATCACCGAGCGCGGCAAGCAGGCGGCCGGCAATCTGTCGAACGCCTGAGTTTTTCGCGGCGCCGCACGGCGCCAAGAAACTAACTTGAATTGAAACGCGAAACGCCCGGCACCAAATGCCGGGCGTTTTGTTTTGCGCGAACGGAAAGCCGTCAGGCGGCGGCGCGGCGAAGTTCGCGAAACGAGATCAGCCGCTCGCGCGCCTCGTCCCACAGCGTCAGCCGCACGCAGCGCACGCTCTCGACCAGGCTAAGCCGCACGATCTCGCCGAGCGAGGGATGCTCGCGCAGCACGCGCGGCAGCCGGTAATAGGGGATCCGGCTGCACAGATGATGCACGTGGTGGACGCCGATATTGGCGGTGAACCAGGCCAGCACGCGCGGCAAATCATAATGCGATGAGCCGTGCAGCGCGGCGTCGTGCATGTTCCAGCTTTCGCCGTCCTGCCAGGTGGTATGCTCGAACTGGTGCTGCACGTAAAACAGCCAGACCCCGACCGAACACGATACTGCGGTCGCCGTCAGCTGGATGAACAGCCACGGCAGAAAACCGAAAATCGAGATCAAGCCCAGAGCCAGGCCGACGACCGCGAAGTTCATGATCCAGACCGAAGCCCGTTCGCGCGGCTTGGCATTCGGTCTCGGAAAGCGCTGCATGACCG
>JBPCQM010000224.1:0-2979 GCA_050998115.1 Pseudolabrys sp.
AAACCGCGATGATCTGCTCTTCGGTAAACCTGATCCGCTTCATCGGTCCGTCCTTCAGAAAGGCCGGACTCTAACTCTCCGTGGAGGAAATACTCAGTGGCAGGTCACTCGATCCCAAATTCGTACAAGCGGACTCAAAAAGGTCCTTCAAGGGTGAATGCCAGTTCCCAAAATCAAGCGAAGCTTCCGCATCTTTTTTCAACACCTCGGAAAATAATTCGTGACCCTTATATGTTAACTGCGAAATGGCCTTTTCGGCAGCTATCGTAATCAATCGTCGACCACCAGACAGCGCCGCTAGTTTTGCAACATCTTGAATTACATAAAAAGGATTTGTGGAGGCCCTGGGCGGACCCTTTAGAAATTTCACTTCCATAAAAATCGGCGGAGCATTCGGTATATAAAAATCAATTGGGTTTTTTCTGCCAAGCATCACTTTGCTCTTGGGGTTGGGCCGTTCCCTTTCAACTTTCCCTTGATAAAACTCAACGACCGGATCGGTAATTGACGACTCGTCGAGGTAAAGCCTGCGGCCGGTTATACTTCTGTAGGTAAGCCAGCAGCTTATGGCTGTGGCAAGGTCGTCAAATTCAGCTTCAAGCATGGCCCTACACCGGCAAATTGTCGTGCTTGCGCTTCGGCATCTCGACCTGCTTGCCCTTGAGCATCGCCAGCGCCCGCACGATGCGCCGCCGCGTCGAGTGCGGCATGATGACGTCGTCGATATAGCCGCGCTCGGCGGCGACGAACGGTGACAAAAAGCGGTCCTCGTATTCCCTGGTGCGCGCGGCGATCTTGTCCTTGTCGCCGATGTCAGCGCGAAAGATGATCTCGACCGCGCCCTTCGCCCCCATCACCGCGATCTGCGCGGTCGGCCAGGCGTAATTGAGGTCGCCGCCGATGTGCTTGGACGCCATCACGTCATAGGCGCCGCCGAACGCCTTCCTGGTGATGACGGTGACCAGCGGCACCGAGGCCTGCGAATAGGCGAACAGCAGCTTGGCGCCGTGCTTGATCAGCCCGCCATATTCCTGGTCGGTGCCCGGCAGAAAGCCCGGCACGTCGACGAAGGTGACGATCGGAATGTTGAAGGCATCGCAAAAACGCACGAACCGCGCCGCCTTGCGCGAGGCGTTGCTATCGAGGACGCCCGCCAGCACCAGCGGCTGGTTGGCGACGAAGCCAACCGTGCTCCCCGCGATGCGGCCAAACCCTGTAACGATATTCTTGGCGTGATTAGTGCCGATCTCGAAGAAGTCGCCCTCGTCGGCGACCTTGAGGATCAGCTCCTTGATGTCGTAGGGCTTGTTCGGATTGTCGGGGATCAGCGTGTCGAGCGACAAGTCGATGCGGTCGCCTTCATCCTCGGTCGGCCAGTGCGGGGCGCCGCTCTCGTTATTGGCCGGCAGGAAATCGATCAGCCGGCGCATCTGCAGCAGGCATTCGACGTCGTTCTCGAAGGCGCCGTCGGCGACGCCGGACTTGGTGGTGTGGATCGAGGCGCCGCCAAGCTCCTCGGCGGTGACCATCTCGTTGGTGACGGTCTTCACCACGTCCGGCCCGGTGACGAACATGTAGGAGGTGTCGCGCACCATGAAGATGAAGTCGGTCATCGCCGGCGAATAGACGTCGCCGCCGGCGCACGGCCCCATGATAACGGAAATCTGCGGGATGACGCCGGACGCCATGACGTTGCGCTTGAACACCTCGCCGTAGCCGCCCAAGGCAGCAACGCTTTCCTGGATGCGCGCGCCGCCGGCGTCGAACAGGCCGATCACCGGCGCCCGCGCCCGCATCGCCATGTCCTGCACCTTCATGATCTTGTTGGCATGCGCTTCGCTAAGGCTTCCCCCGAACACCGTGAAGTCCTTGGAAAACAGATAGACCGCGCGGCCGTTGACGGTGCCCCAGCCGGTGACGACGCCGTCGCCAGGGATCTTCTGGCTCTCCATGCCGAATTCGAACGAGCGGTGCTCGACGAACACGTCGAACTCCTCGAACGAGCCCTTGTCGAGCAGCAATTCGGTGCGCTCGCGCGCGGTGAGTTTGCCGCGCTTGTGCTGCGCCTCGATGCGCTTAGTCCCGCCGCCGGCCCGCGCCGCCTGGCGGCGCTTTTCAAGCTTTTCGAGGATGTCCTTGCTCACCGTCTGGCTTCCCTTCGCGGCGCCCAACGCCCGTAAAATCGAGGTTGACGCGCGCCGCATGGTAAATGAATTCGAAACGCAATGCCTCCGATTTGAAGCGCCTTTGAGCTAAAGGCACGGCGATTTCCCCCCGGTTTTTCACGCGACGCCGGTAGATTTGCCGGTGATGGGGAAACTGCGTGCCGCGGACCAGCCGGAAAACCGGCGGCGGCGCGCCGAACCGCTTCAAGAATGGCGACACCGTGACGGTCAGCGACGGGGCACCACCACCGCAACCTATACCGCGGCGAGCAACGACACGCTGCAGACCTTCACCAACGCCATCAACAACACCGCCGGCATCAAGGTGACGGCCAGCCTCAATTCGTCGGCAAGGTCGAGCTTGACGGCCAGGCGGGCGTCACGGTGACGGTCGGCGCCACCCTCAACGGCGCGGGCGGTGCCCCGCTTTCCAGCGTGCTCGGACTAACCACCGGCGCAACGGCACCGAGCGGCAATACGACGCGCTCGTCCTACGCCACGCAGTTCAACGCAGTTCTGACGCAGATCGACGCGCTCGCCAGCGACGCCTCGTTCAACGGCACCAATCTGCTGACCTGCGGCTCGCTGAGCGCGACCTTCAACGGCAGCGGTTCGTCGAGCTATTCCGTGACCGGCGTCAACGCGACCTCGAGCGGCCTCGGCTTCTCCAACGTCACCGGCGGCTTTCAGCTCGACAGCGAGATCAACGCCGCGCTGACCAAGGTCAACAACGCGCCGACCAGCCTGCAGAACATCGCGAACTCCTTCATCACGGCGGATACGGTGCTCTCGGTGCGCAAGGATTTCACCAACT
>JBPCQM010000291.1:0-3813 GCA_050998115.1 Pseudolabrys sp.
GTGCCCGACGATGCCCATGATGGCCTTCATCGTCGTCGTTTTTCCGGCGCCGTTGCGGCCGAGTAGCGTAACCACCTCGCCCGCATTCACGTCGAAAGTGACGCCGTGCAGGATGTGGGATTCGCCATACCACGCTTGCAAATCCTTGACCGCCAGCAGCGGCGTACGCGCATCAAGCATGGCCGGTTCCCATGTAAGCCTCGCGCACGTCCGGATTTCTGGAGACGGTTTCGTAGTCGCCTTCCGCCAGGATGCGGCCGCGCGTCAGCACGGTGATGCAATGAGAAAGATCGGCAACAACGCTGAGATTGTGTTCGACCATCAGGACGGTACGGTTGGCGGAGACGCGCTTGATCAACGCGGCGATGCGCTCGATGTCCTCGTGGCCCATGCCCGCGGTCGGCTCGTCGAGCAAGAGCATTTCCGGATCGAGCGCGAGCGTCGTCGCGATTTCGAGCGCGCGTTTGCGGCCATACGGCAGTTCAACCGCGGTCGTACCTGCGAACGATGACAGTCCAACGTCGTCGATCAGTTCCAGCGCCCGGCCATTGAGCGCATCCAGCACGCCACGCGAGCGCCAAAAGTCGAATGACGCGCCGCGCTGGCGCTGCAAGGCGATGCGGACGTTCTCCAGCACGCTCAGATGGGGAAACACCGCCGAGATCTGGAACGAGCGCACCACCCCAAGCCGCGCGATGTCGGCCGGCGCCAGAGCGGTGATGTCCTGGCCCTTAAACCTGATGCGGCCGCGGGTCGGGCTGAGGAACTTGGTCAGGAGATTGAAACAGGTGGTCTTGCCGGCACCATTGGGGCCGATCAACGCGTGAATCGTGCCGCGCCGGACGCGCAGATTGACGCTATTGACGGCGACAAAGCCGGCAAATTCCTTGGTCAAATCCTCGGTTTCGAGGATGGCCTCATCACTCATCATACTGACCGATGTTCCCCGCGATCATATTCGCCCTGTTTATGGCGGTGTGGCAAGCGCTTAAGGAAGCCCCGAAGCCGCTATCTTCAGCAGAAGTCCGGTCCCATCGCCGCGTTTTTGCGACGGAGTGATCAAAAACGATCATGGGCGGCCTGCGCCCTAAGCGATTTCGCCGCGGCCGAAAACGTGAAATAGATAAACCGTACCGGGTCCCCATGAGTCTTCGCAAAAAAATATTCGACGGCGCTGACGAGCCGGAATCGACATATGCCTGGCTTCGCCTGGGGGTCGCCGTCGTGATTGGCACGATCGGCGGCGTCGGCATGTGGTCGGTCGCGGTCTCGCTGCCGACCGTGCAGGCCGAGTTTGGCGTCGATCGCGGCGCGGCCTCGCTGCCCTACACATTGACCATGATCGGTTTCGGCGTTGGCGCCATCACGCTTGGGCGGGTGGTCGACCGTTTCGGCATCTTGCTGCCGCTGATCGGCGGCGCCGTCATGATGTGCGCCGGCTACCTGCTGGCGGCGGCGGCTCCCTCGCTGACCCTCTACGCGGTGGCGCAAGGCGCCCTGCTCGGCACCGGCACCGCGGTTTATTTCGCGCCGCTGATGGCCGACATCTCGCACTGGTTTGTCCGGCGCCGCGGCATCGCCGTCGCGGTCTGCGCCTCCGGCAATTATTTTGCCGGCGCGCTATGGCCGACCGTCGTGCAGCATTTCAATAGCACGATCGGGTGGCGCGCGACCTGCGTCGGCATCGCGATCTTCTCAATTCTCACGATCATCCCACTGGCGTTTTTGTTGCGGCGGCGCGCCCCGGCGGGCGCATTCGCCGTCAATCCAACAGCCGGCGCCGGCGGCCGGCCCTCGCTCGGCCTCTCACCGAACGCGCTGATGGCGGTGCTCTGTTTCGCCGGCATCGGCTGTTGCGTGGCGATGTCGATGCCGCAGGTGCATATCGTCGCCTATTGCGGCGATCTCGGTTACGGCGTGGCGCGCGGCGCCGAGATGCTGTCGCTGATGCTGGCGTTCGGCGTCATCAGCCGCATCGCATCTGGCTTTATCGCCGACCGCATCGGCGGCGTTGGCACCTTATTGATCGGCTCGGTTCTGCAGGGCGTCGCCCTGATGTTGTATTTTCTGTTCAATGGGCTGACCTCGCTCTATGTCATCTCGGCGCTGTTCGGCCTGTTCCAGGGCGGCATCGTGCCAAGCTACGCCATCATCGTGCGGGAGTATTTTTCGCCGCGCGAGGCCGCAATGCGCGTCAGCATCGTCATCACCGCGACCATCCTGGGGATGGCGCTGGGCGGCTGGATGTCCGGCGTGATCTTCGACTACACCGGCTCCTACCGCGCCGCCTTTGCCAACGGCATCGCGTTTAACCTGCTCAACGTCTCGATCGCGATCTGGCTGCTGACGCAGCCGGGCCGCTATAACCGGGCACTGGCGCGTGCCTGAATCTCACCGGGAAAAATGAAAAATGACGATTTCAATGTACCAGGCTTCGATCCCCGCGTTCCAGCAGACCCTCGAGGCGCTGTCCGCCATCATCGACAAGGCATCGGCGCACGCCAGCGCCAAGAAGATCGACGCGGCATACCTTGCCGGTGACCGGCTGGCGCCTGACATGCTGCCGTTTCCGCGGCAGATTTTTATTGCCTGCGATTTCGCCAAGAACACCGCGGCGCGGCTGGCCGGCGTCGAGCCGCCGAAGTTCGCCGATGAGGAGAAGACCTTCGACGAGCTCAAGGCGCGCATCAAAAAGACACTGGATTATCTGGACACCATCAAGCCGGCGCAGATCGACGGCTCGGAAAATCGCGACATCACCATCCCGATCGCCGGAGCGCCGACCACGTTCAAGGGTCAGGCCTATCTGGTGAATTTCGCGCTGCCGAATTTCTATTTTCACGCCACCACGGCCTACGCCATCCTGCGCCATAACGGCGTCGAGCTCGGCAAGCGGGATTTCCTCGGGCCGGCGTAGCTAGCGCGACCACCAGGTTTCAACGCGCTTGATGGCGATCGCCAGCGGCGGCTGCAGGAATGCGACGTCGAGCGCGATCAGAATAAGGCCAAGCGGTAGCATCCAGAAGCCGAGGATCGGCAGGAAGCCGAAGCAACCGCCGACGATCAGCAACAGCGCGAATGGGGCGCGGACCCAGGCCGACGAGGTGCGCAGCCACCGCACCGCGCGCGCCAAAGCGCGGCAGCCGGTTTTCCAGTCTGCGGAGATAGGCATGTAGCTTGGCGTGGTGCGACAGCGGCCATGCCCGACAACGACAGATGTCCGGCCGGTTCCGCCGCCGGGCTTCACGAGCACGGCATCGCGATCCGCCGGGGAGTTCGGTTGACACCCGAATAAGATAGACTAGTCTACCTAGATGAGATCCCAATGAAACTAACTCAAACGCCGCGTGAACGTCTGGTCGCAACAGCGGCGAAGCTGTTCTACGAACGCGGGCTCCCTAACGTTGGAATCAATGAGGTGACCGAGCGTGCCGGAATCGCACGAATGACGCTCTACAATAACTTTGTTTCCAAGGAAGAGTTGGCGCTTGCCGCTTTCGAGCATCAAGCCGAACGGCGACGGGCCATGATTGTGAAGCAATCAAATTGCCGCAGATCGGCGTCCGGCAAGCTGCAAGCGTTGTTTGACGTCGCGGAAAGTCTGGCCCGCGAGCCCGCCTTCTGCGGATGCGCGTTTATCAATTTCGCGCTACAGCAGCCCGACTCGAAAAGCCGCTTGCATGCCCTCGCACGTGAGCACAAGGCCTGGATCAGAACTTACATCCAGACACTGGCCGAAACGGCAGGCGCACGAGGCAGCGCTCGGCTTGCGCAACAGATTCTTGCCTTGTGGGACGGCGCGATCGTCGAAAC
>JBPCQM010000020.1:0-9712 GCA_050998115.1 Pseudolabrys sp.
GCCTTGAAGTGCTGCTGGTAGCGGTAGTCGATCAGCGTATTGAGGCCGTTGACGGCTTCGACCAGCACGTCGCCGCCCTTGCCGCCGTCGCCGCCTGAGGGGCCGCCGAATTCGATGAATTTCTCGCGGCGGAACGCCGCGCAGCCGTTGCCGCCGTCGCAGGATTTTATGTAGACCTTGGCTTCGTCGAGAAATTTCATGTGACTCACCAACTCCGTTCATTCCCGCGCAAGCGGGAATCCAAGGGCCAATCTGGGTCCCCGCTTTCGCGGGGACGAACGGAAAGGACCTCGTATATAACGTTCGCCGCCAGAAACTCACAATGACTTCACAATGACGCAAAGCGCCGCTTCGCCGCGATCCGCCGCCAAAGACCACAACATGGCTGGGATCGGGCTGATGCTGACCGGCATCTTTTTCTTCGCGCTCAATGACGCGCTGGGCAAGTTCCTGATCGCGACGTTTTCGGTCGGGCAGATCATGCTAGTGCGCAGCGCCGCGGCGCTGGTGGTGCTCTCGCCGTTCATCCGGCGCGACGGCTGGGCGGCGTTCCGCGAGGCGCCACGGCCAGTGATCCAGTGGCTGCGGCCGATTTTTGCGACCTTCGAGCTCGCCTGCTTCTACTGGGCGCTCGGCTATATGTCGCTGGCCGACGTGATGACGTTTTACCTGGCCGGCCCGGTTTACGTTACCGCGATCTCGCCGTTCCTGCTTGGCGAGAAAATCGGCTGGCGGCGCTGGCTGGCGGTGCTGGCCGGCTTTGTCGGGGTTTTGATCGCGCTCAATCCCTCGGCGCAAAGTTTTTCGTGGCCGGCGATGATCGCCATCGCCGGCAGCCTGGCGTTTTCAATTCTGATGATTTGCACCCGGCTGGTGCGCGGCACCTCCGACACGGTGCTGGTGACCACGCAGATGGTCGGTGCGCTGTTGTTCGGCGCCGTAACGGCGCCGTTCACCTGGGTGGCGTTGACTTGGTTTGACGGCGCGTTTCTGGTGCTGCTCGGCGTGGTCGCGACCTTCGCGCATTTCTGCATCAATCGCGCGCTCAAGCTGGCGCCGGCCTCGGTGGTGGTGCCGTATCAGTACACCACGATCGTTTGGGCGATCATCCTCGGCTACATCTTCTTTGGCGACATTCCGCGCCTCGCGATGCTGATCGGCGCCGCGATCATCATCGCCGCCGGCATCTACATCTTCATTCGCGAACAGGCGAGGGCTAAATCTGCGATTTTGCCGCCCTCGTTCGCCGACCCGCCATGACCGTAAAAACTGTTCCCGTCCGGGAATAAACCGCCGCCATCCCCGATCTAGTCCTCAAGGGCAGTCTGCCTGAAAGGAGGCCGGCTATGGATCGCGACGACCATAATGGCGTCAGCCGCCGCAAGGTGCTGGAATGCATGACCTGGACCGGCACGGGACTGCTGTGGACCTTCGCCGGCGGAGTTTGTCAACATCCCGCGTCTTTGCTGCGACGCCCGTCCCAGTCGAAGCGGGTTCGTTCAGTTTCATCCAGATCAGCGATAGCCACATCGGGTTCAGCAAGCCCGCCAACATGGACGTGACCGCGACACTGAAAGCCGCCATCGACAAGATCAACCTTTCGCAGTCGAACCAGCCGGCCGATCTGATGCTGCATACCGGCGACGTGAGCCATGTATCGAAGCCGGATGAATTCGATACCGCGAAGCAGGTGATCGCCGGCGCAAAGGTCGATCGCGTGTTCTACGTGCCCGGCGAACACGATACCTCGATAGACGGCGGCGCCTTGTATCGAGAGCATTTCGGCAAGGGAACGCGCGGCGGCGGCTGGTACAGCTTCGACTACAAGGGCGTTCACTTCATGGGTCTCAACAACGTCGTGATGCTGGATTCGATGGGAGATCTTGGACCGCAACAACTCGAATGGATGGAGAAGGATCTCTCCGGGCTCTCCGCTTCGACGCCGATTGTTCTGTTCGCGCACATTCCTCTGTGGATGGTCTATCCGCAGTGGGGCTGGGGCACGAACGATGGGGCGCAGGTACTCTCGCTGTTGAAACGGTTCGGCTCGGTCACGGTCTTGAACGGGCACATCCACCAGATCATGCAGAAAGTGGAGGGCAACGTGAACTTCCACACCGCGATGTCCACGGCGTTCACGCAACCGGCCCCGGGCACGGCCCCGAGCGCGGGGCCGAAGGTGGTGCCGGCCGGACAACTGGAGCGCGTGTTGGGCGTCAGAACGGTCAATTTCGTGACGCAGAACAGTCCACTCGCCATCGTCGATTCTTCGCTGGCGGTGAAATCATGAGGCGCGTCAGGGTCGTGCTGGCGGGCCTCGCAGCTTTGGTTGTGCTGTCGCTTGCGCTTGGCTTGACCCATCCGTTCGGCGATCCGCGGGCGACCACGACTGTCGCGACCGACGCGCCGAGCACGATGCTGCTGGAGCACGCCTTGATGCCGGTTGAAATGAAATCGGTGCTGCGGGAAAAGTGCGCGGATTGTCATTCCACGCAAACGCGCTGGCCCTGGTACGGCCGTTTGGCGCCGGTGTCGTGGTTGCTGGAGTACGATATTACGGAAGCGCAAGAGCAGATGAACCTCTCGCGATGGGAGTCTTTATCTGATGAGGCTATTCTCAGGCTGCGTGTGGAGATCGCGGGCGTGGCGCGAGCGCACATGATGCCGCCGTGGCGCTACCGATTGCTCCATCCTGACGCGGCGGTAACGAATGACGACATCAAGGCATTGAGGGACTGGGCGCGCGGAGACGTGACCAGCAAGCTCGCTATGTCGGAAAAGACTCCGGCAGATGCCGGGCCTGGAGATGCGGGACGCGGGAAGCAGGTTTTCGCGTCGCGCTGCGGAGGCTGTCACACGCTGGAACAGAATCGGGAGGGGCCGAAGCTCGGCGGCGTGGTCGGCCGGACCAGCGGAACAGCACCTGGATTTCTCTACTCTGCTGCGCTGAAGAAGGCGGCGGTGAAATGGGATGAGAAGTCCCTGGACGATTGGCTGGCAGGCCCGGATGCGGTGGTGCCGATGAACAACATGTACTTCCACGTAGCGAAGGCAGAGCAACGGCGCGATCTGATTGCTTACTTGAAGGCTTCTGGCAATTAAGATTCGGACATCGGTCTTCACGTCGCGCCGCATAAATACTGGGGATATTGCTCGATCCCGGCTTTCCATCCGCGAAGTTGCAGAGGCAGGCGAGGGCCACATCTACAGTCTTGCCGGCCTTATTCGCCGACCCGCCGTGATCGCAAAGATTAACCCGGTCCGGGAATAAATCGACGGCAACCCCGATCTAGTCCTTTGAGAGCATTTTCTCGGAGGAATTAGCTATGGGCCACGATGACAATAACGGCGTCAGCCGCCGCAAAGTGCTGGAATGCATGACCTGGGCGGGAACCGGCGTGCTTTGGACGATTTCTGGCGGGGTGCCGCATTCGCTCGGGCTGGTCGGCGAGGCGCTGGCCGACGAACAAAAGGGCTTCACGTTCCTGCAGATCAGCGACAGCCACATGGGCTTCGACAAGCCGGCTAACCCGAACGCCAAAGACACGCTGGAAGAGGCGATCGGCCGGATCAAAGCGCTGCCCGCCAAGCCGGCGTTCATGATCCACACCGGCGACATCACACATCTGTCGAAGGTCTCGGAATTCGACGACGCCGAAAAGATCATATCGGAGGCGCGGCTCGACGTGCATTACGTGCCGGGCGAGCACGACATCATCGATCCTGAAATCAAAATCTACAAGGAGCGTTATGGCCGCGGCACCAAGGGGCCGGGCTATTATAGTTTCGACGCGAACGGCGTCCACTTTATGGGCCTCGTCAATGTCGCCAATCTCAAGGGCGGCGGCATGGGCAGCCTGGGCGACGAGCAGCTCGAATGGATCGAGGCCGACCTGAAAGGCCGCTCCGCGTCGACCCCGATTGTTGTGTTCGCCCATATCCCGCTGTGGGCGGTTTATCCGGAATGGGGCTGGGGCACCGAAGATAGCGCCCGTGCGCTTGCCTATTTGAAGCGTTTCGGTTCGGTGACCGTGCTCAACGGCCATATCCACCAGGTGATGCAGAAGGTCGAGGGCAATGTGACCTTCCATACCGCGCGCTCGACGGCTTTTCCGCAGCCGGCGCCGGGCACGGCACCATCGCCCGGTCCGATGAAAGTGCCGGCCGAACAGCTACGCAGCATGCTCGGCACCGCCACCGTGACGTTCAAACAGGGCGAGCAGCGGCTTGCCATCGTCGATAACGCGCTACAGAGCTGAGCATAGCCATGAACTTTGCAAGAAATCTCGCGCGAAATCTCTCATTTGGCGCGATGGCCGGGCTTATTGCCGCCGCGATTGCCGTCACCCCGGTTCGAGCCGATGAAGTGCAAGTGAAGATCGACAACTTCACCTTCAATCCGCAGCAGATTACGGTGAAGGCCGGCACAACCGTGGTGTGGACCAATCACGACGACATCCCGCATACGGTCACGTCAAAGACCGGAATTTTCAAATCGAAGGCGCTCGACACCGACGACAAATTCTCGTTTACGTTTACGACACCGGGCAGCTACCCGTATTTTTGTTCGTTGCATCCGCACATGACCGCCTCGATTGTGGTCGAGGCGGGTGCCGCGAAGTAGCGTCCGGTGGGCGGTGTTGAGCGATATGGCTACCCCGCAAAAGGGACCAGGAACCCATCGATGGCGGGCGGTGCGAACGACGGCGGCGCTAACGGCAAAGCGCGGCAATTCCGCGACCTCGTCCTACCGCATCTGGACGACGTCTACACGCTGGCCCGTTTCCTTACTGACGGCGCGTCCGAGGCCGAAGACGCTGCGCAGGAGTGTTTCCTGCGCGCGTTCCGGCATTTTGACAGCTATCGCGGACCGGCGATCAAGCCGTGGCTGCTTGCCATTCTGCGCAACGCCTGCCGTGCCGTCCACGCGAAGAATGCAGGCCTGGTTTACACAGACGCCGGCACCGCGGACGTCGCCGGCGCCGCACCGCCGATTTGGAGCGAACCGGCTGACACGCCGGAACGGCTGGTTTTGCGCCAGCACGATACCGACGCCATGCGGCGTCTGATCGAAAACCTGCCGCCTGAGTTTCGCGAAGTGATCGTGCTGCGCGAGATCAACGATCTGTCTTATCGCGAAATCGCCACGGTCATCGATGTGCCGATCGGCACCGTGATGTCGCGGCTCGCGCGCGGCCGCGCTTTGCTGCGCGACACCTGGATCGCCGCCGAAGGAGACCTAACATGAACTGCGATGAAGCCGGCGTGCTGCTCCACGCGCTGATCGACGGTGAACTCGACGCCGGGCACGCGCGCGAGGTCGAGGCCCATGTCGCGGGTTGCGCCAAATGCGCCGCCGCGTTCCGGACATTTCGTCAGATGCACGATGCGCTTGCGTCCTCGCCGCTCGGCTATACGGCACCGGCCAGCCTGCGTGCGCGGGTCGGACAGGCCGTGCCGGGCCCAGCGCGCGCCAGCCGCCGCGCGGTACTTGGCGGCTTTGCGGCCGGCGCCACGGTATCCGCGCTCCCCGCGTCGGGCGTTTTGGTTCTGGCGCTGCGCAAGGACGATCAGGCGCGCATTCTCAATGAAACCGTCTCGGCGCATTTGCGGTCGCTGCAGGCCGATCACCTGATCGACGTGCAGTCGAGCGACCAACACACGGTCAAGCCGTGGTTCAACGGGCGGCTCGACGTTGCCCCGCCGGTGATCGATCTGACCGCGCAAGGCTTCACGCTGATTGGCGGGCGGCTCGATTACATCGACGCCAAGCCGGTCGCCGTGATCGTCTACCGGCGGCGTATCCACGTGATCAATCTGTTCGTCGCGCCGGAGTCCGCATCGACCCGCCGCACCGCGACAATGTCCAATCTGCACGGCTTCAACGTGCGAAGCTGGAGCGAAAACGGCTTCGCCCTTTGGGCCGTCAGCGACATCAATGCCGACGAACTGGCCGAGTTCGGCGAAAAGTTTGAGGCGACGCCGCGGCAATGATGGTGGGCCCCCTAGGCGGTGATCAAGGGCGTGGTTGTCACGGCACGATGGCGTCGGCCTCGATCTCGACCAGCCAGGTCGGGTCGATCGCTTGCACGATCTGGATCATGGTCGAGGCCGGACGGATGTCCTTGAAAAACTCGCCGTGGGCGCGGCCGGCGTCTTCCCAGCCTTTCATGTTTTTCAGGTAGACGCGCGTGCGCACGATATGTTCGCGCTTGCCGCCCGCGTCATTGATCGCCTTTTCGATGATCTCGAGGCAGCGTTTGGTCTGGCCATACAGGTCGCCGGGACAGGCCGTGCCGCCCTGCGCGGCAATCGGCGCGGTTCCGGAAACTACAATATGCGGCCCGACGCGAACCGCGCGCGAGAAGCCGATCTTCGGCTCGAAAGGCGAGCCCGAGGAGACGAGTTGGCGTTTCATCCTGCACCTTTCACTTTGCGGCGACCCAGTCCTTGAGCGCCGACCAGATGCCGCGCTCCAGCCGGAAGCGGTCGATCGGCGCCGACGAGCGGATCGAGGCGATGCGGTAGAGGCCGACGCCGGTCCACTGGAAGCCGCATTTCTCCAGCACGCGGCGCGACGCCGGATTGGTGACGCGGGCGCCGGCATGCAGCGCCGCGTGGCCGCATTCGCCAAACGCGTAGTCGATCACGGCGTGCAGCGCTTCGGTGGCGAAGCCGTTGCCCCAGTAGGGCACACCCAGCCAGTAGCCGAGCTCCGGCGCGGCCGGATCAAGCAGCGATACGCCGCAGGCGCCCATGATCGTCAACTTGTTGGTCGGCTTCTTGGCGCCGTCGCGCGTGGTGATCAGGAACACGGCTTCGCCGCCGGCTTTGTTGGCGCCGCCGATAAAACCCTCGGCATCGGACATCTTATACGGATGCGGAATGCGCGCGGTGTTCTCCGCGATGCGGCGGTCGTTGGCGAGGGCGGCGACGGCTTTAGCGTCCGCGAGGCGCGGCGCGCGCAGAATGAGCCGCCTCGTCTCGAGGACGGGGATACTGCCTTCCCGGAAGGGTTCTCCCGGTATCTCTTCGAGCAAGGTCATCGTCGGGCTCCCTGAAATGCGTCGAGGGGGAGCCGGTCACCCGTCTCCCCCTCTCGAAGCCCTTACAAGGCCCCGCCGGTTCGACTGAATGACCGGCGGACCTCGATGTGTCTGCCGTTTTACTCTGCCGCAGCCTCCGCCACCGGAACAACCGATACGAACGTGCGGCCTTTAACTTTCTTTGCGAACTGAACCTTTCCGTCGATAAGCGCGAACAGCGTGTGGTCGGTGCCCATGCCGACGTTGCGGCCGGCGTGCCACGTGGTGCCGCGCTGGCGCGCGATAATATTGCCGGCGCGCGCGGTTTGGCCGCCCGACAGCTTGAGGCCGAGACTGCGGCCCGCGGAGTCGCGGCCGTTGCGGGATGATCCGCCTGCTTTTTTATGCGCCATAGCTGCTCTCTCGAATTCTGCCGTAACCCGTACACCGATTCCGTGAAGGAATCATCTCACTTCTTCTTACCTTTTGTAGCGGCCTTTTTATCGGGCAAATTTCCCGATTTGGCCCGCGCCTTTTTGACTTTGGCCGAGGCTTTCGCTTTGGCTTTTGCCTTAGCCTTAGCCTTAGCCTTTTCTCTGGCCTTGCCGGATTTCGCCTTGATCTCAGTGTCCTCGCCGCCCTCGGCGCCGCCCGCTTCGACCTTCGGCTTGCCTTCGCGTTTCGGCCGCGGTGGCGGCTGGTCCGACGGTTTCTTGCCCTCGGTGAGGATTTCGGTGATGCGGACCACCGAGAACTCGTGGCGGTAGCCGCGCTTGCGGCGGGAATTCTTGCGGCGGCGCTTCTTGAAGGCGATCACCTTGTCGCCGCGCTCATGAGCCAGCACTTCGCCGGCGACGGTGGCGCCGGACACGGTTGGCAGGCCGATCTGCGGCGCGTCGCCGCCGAGCATCAAGACTTCGCCGAACGAAACCACTTCGCCGGGCTTGCCGTCGACCCGGTCAATCCGGATCACGTCCTCGGCGGCCACCCGATACTGTTTGCCGCCGGCTTTGATCACTGCGAACATCGTTGGTCCCCGTCACGATCCGAAGGCCCATGCGGACCGCGCTTTAACCCGGATTTTGCGTTGTTTTTAAGGGCGTTTACGCCGCTTAAGCAAGCACGCGGGCCAAACGGCCCGCGCCGCGGATTTATGGCGGCGGGACCCCAATCTGTCAAGAAAACCGGCCGTGCAATGGCTCGGCCAAACGGCCCGGCAATTACTCCGCCAAGTTACTCAGCCCAAGTTACTCAGCCTAGACGGTGCTGGCGCCATTCCAGGCCAGGCTTTCGCCGTCATGGGCGTTTTCATGGCCGCTCTGCGCCAGGCGGTAACCGACGCCGAGTTCCGTGATTAGGATGCGCGGAGAGTTCGGCTCCGGCTCGATCTTCTGGCGCAGCTTGCGCATGAAAATCCGCAAATAATGGGTGTCGTGGACGTGGATCGAACCCCACACTTCCTTCAGGAGATGCTGGTGGGTCACCACGTTGCCGGCGTGTTGCGCCAGCACCTGCAACAGCCGGTATTCCTTCGGCGTCAACGTCAGGCGGGCGCCGTTGAGCGTCACCGTTCGGGTGGAGAGGTCGATCGTCAAAGCGCCGGCCTTGACGGTCGGCTCGCCGGAGGCCGCGCGCATCTGCCGCCGCAACGCGACGCGCACCCGCGCCAGCAACTCGGCCATGCCGAATGGCTTTACGACGTAGTCGTCGGCGCCGAATTCGAGCAGCTTGACCTTTTGCGGCTCGTCGGAGCGCACCGACAAAACAATGATCGGCATGCCGGACCAACCGCGAATGCGCTCGACCACCTCGGCGCCGTCCATGTCGGGCAGGCCGAGATCGACGATGGCGAGATCGAACGGTTGCAGCGTCGCGCTGCGCAGCGCCTCGGCGCCGCTGCCGGCCTCCTGAACCGTGAAGCCGTTGAGTTCGAAGCCGGCCCGCAAAAACCGCCGGATCTGGATTTCGTCATCGACGACGAGAACGACGGGGAAGGGCTCACTCATCGGCATCGCTTTCCATCTGCTGGCTGACGGTGACTTGCTCTACCGGGAGATCGATCGTCAAGGCGGCGCCTTGGCCGGCTCCGGCGCTGGCGGCATCGATCGTGCCGCCGTTGGCGGCAACGAAGGCACTGGCGATCCACAGGCCGAGTCCGGAACCGCTGATGGTCCCGATATGGCGTTCGCCGCGCGAGAAGCGATCCCACATGCCGGATTTGTCCTCGGCGGTCAGTCCGGTTCCCTTATCGCTGACCCGGATCGTCAGGCGGCCATTGCCGGCGCGCGCCGTCAACCTGATCGGCGAGCCGGCCGGCGAACACTTCACCGCGTTGTCAAAAATCTGGACCAGCGCCTGCTGCACCAGCACCGGGTCCACGTGAACGAACGGCAGGTCGGCCGGCAGGTCGAGCGCGAGGCGATGATTGCCCATGCGGCGGCGGCAGCGATCGACCGCGGAATGAATGATGTCGGCAGGATCGGCCCATTCGGCATGCGGATTGATGCCGTCACTGCTGATGCGGCTGGCATCGAGCAGATTCTGGATGTCGTTGTTCAAGCGTTCAGCTTCGTTGCGGACGTCGTGCACCAGCTCTTTGAGCTTGGCTTCGTGCGCCAGCGCGGGCGCCGCGCCGAGCACGGTGGCGGTGCCCATGGTCGAGGCGGGCGGCGTGCGCAATTCGTGGG
>JBPCQM010000063.1:0-5331 GCA_050998115.1 Pseudolabrys sp.
ACCTGCAGCAGGGTGCTTTTCCCGCAGCCGCTCGGCCCGATGATCGCGGTGACCTTGCCGGGCGCGAAGCGGCAGGTGACGTCATCGAGCGCCGTCAGCGGCACGCCTGTGCGGGAAGGGAACGTTAGCCCGACGGCATCGAATTCGATCGTTACCGCGGCCGTGCCCATTCCCCATTCATCCGAACGGATTGGCTTTAGCGAGCCGTTCGTTGGCCTCCTTGGCGGCCGACAGGTCGAACAACTGATCCTGGGTCACGTTGGCGGACACCAGCTTCATCGTGTCGGTCCAGAACTTGCCTTGCGCCATGCAGGATTCCACGCCCGGCAGACCGTCCTCACTAAACCAGGTCCAGCGTGGTGCGGCCATTTCGATCAGTGCCGGCGGCACCTTGGTTGCGTCTGAAATGATCGTGATGACTTCGGGGTCTTTCGCCGCCGCCGCCTTGTTGTAGAGCCGGCCGGCGTGAGTGTGCACCATCGCGAAGCGGACCGCGGCGTCGCGGTTCTTCGCGAGGAACGACGCCGACATCGCCCAGCAGGCCAGCTGGCAGTTCTCTTCGATCTCCCACCCGGAGAATACCAGCTTGCCGAACTTGTTTTTCTCGACGAGGAAACCGAGCGGCACGGGGACGTTGGCGGCGTCGGCCTGACCGGCGCCCATCGCCTTGACAATGTCGGGATAAGTGAGCCCGCTCGACCATTCGATATCGTTGCGCGGATCGAGCCCTGCCTTGAGCGCTCCGCGGCCGAACAGGTATTGGTCGATGCCGCCCGGCGCCTGGATCGCAACCTTCTTGCCCTTCAGCAGGCCCATCTTGTCCGGCGCGGTCATGCCGGCCTGCACCATCGCGTTCGAGGCGGCAATCGTCATCGAGCCGGAGCCAGGCTTTTCGATGCCGCGGTCGAGCACCAATTTGTATGGGGCGCCTTTTGAGACCGCGTTGAACAGACCGGCATTGAGCGTGGTGACGGTGGTGTCGAGTTCGCCGGCGATCAGGGCAGGCATCGCCAGCACGCCGTCGGCGAAATACTTGATATCGACGTCGAGACCGGCCTTCTGGAAAAATCCCTTGGCGCTGGCGAGGAAAATTGGCCCCGACGAAATCAACGGCACGAGGCCGATACGAATTTTGATGGGAGCCTGTGCGTTGACGAACGGCGAAGGGAAAGCCGAAGCAGCGCCGAGGGCGGCCGATGCGGTGAGAAGTTGCCTGCGGTTGATCTCGGATTTGGTCGCCATGATCTCGCTCCCTGTAAACGGCGCTGCGGCGTCGCGCGCGCGTCGATACTGCAGTTCCTCCGCCAGCACGGCAATACTACGCACGCCGCAACTAAAGTCACATTCGAGCAGATGAAAAAAGGGCGGCCCGTAGACCGCCCTTTGTATGGTTCGGATGTGCTGGAAGGATCAGAAGCCCATGCCGCCGCCCATTCCTCCCATGCCGCCACCGCCCGCGGGCATTGCCGGCGCCGGGTCTTTTGGTGCTTCGGCAACCATCGCCTCGGTGGTGATCAGCAGTCCGGCGATCGAGGCCGCATCCTGCAAGGCGGTGCGCACCACCTTGGCGGGATCGATGATGCCCTTCTGCACCATGTCAACGTAAGTTTCATTCTGCGCGTCGAACCCGAAGGTCTCGGAGTTCTGGTCCATGATCTTGCCGACCACGATCGATCCCTCGACGCCGGAGTTTTCCACGATCTGGCGAATCGGCGATTCCAGCGCCTTGAGCACGATATTGATGCCGGCCTGAACGTCCGGGTTGGCGTTGGTGAGCTTGCCGACCGCCTTCTTGGCGCGCAGCAACGCGACGCCGCCCCCCGGCACGATGCCTTCCTGCACCGCGGCGCGGGTGGCGTTGAGCGCATCCTCGACACGGTCTTTCTTCTCTTTCACCTCGATCTCGGTGGCTCCGCCGACGCGGATCACGGCAACGCCGCCGGCCAGCTTGGCGAGACGCTCCTGCAGCTTCTCCTTGTCGTAATCCGAGGTGGTTTCGTCGATCTGCATCTTGATCTGCTGGACCCGGTCTTCGATGTCCTTCTTCTTGCCCGCGCCGTTGACGATGGTGGTCTTTTCCTTCTCGATTACGACCTTCTTGGCGCGCCCGAGCATGGCGGTGGTGACGTTTTCGAGCTTAATGCCGAGGTCTTCCGAGATCAATTGGCCGCCGGTCAGGATGGCGATGTCTTCCAGCATCGCCTTGCGGCGGTCACCGAAGCCCGGCGCCTTGACGGCGGCAACCTTGAGGCCGCCGCGCAGCTTGTTGACGACCAGCGCCGCGATGGCTTCGCCCTCGACGTCTTCTGACAGGATCAGCAGCGGTTTGCCGCTCTGCACCACCGCTTCAAGCAACGGCAGCATGGCCTGCAAGCCCGACAGCTTCTTCTCGTGCAGAAGAATAAAAACGTCCTCAAGCTCGGCGATCATCTTCTCGGCATTGGTGATGAAGTAGGGCGAGATATAGCCGCGGTCGAACTGCATGCCTTCGACGATTTCGACATCGGTATCGAGCGACTTGGCTTCTTCCACCGTGATTACGCCGTCGTTGCCGACCTTCTGCATGGCTTGCGCGATCATCTTGCCGATCGTCGCGTCGCCGTTCGACGAAATGGTGCCGACTTGCGCGACCTCGGCCGAGGAGCCGACCTTCTTGGCGCGCTTTTCGAGATCCTTGACGACGGCCGTCACCGCGATGTCGACACCGCGTTTCAGGTCCATCGGGTTCATGCCGGCGGCGACCGACTTGGCGCCTTCCTTGACGATCGCCTGGGCCAGCACGGTTGCGGTGGTGGTGCCGTCGCCGGCAATATCGTTAGTCTTTGACGCGACTTCCCGCACCATCTGCGCGCCCATATTCTCGAACTTGTCTTCGAGCTCGATCTCTTTGGCGACGGTGACGCCGTCTTTGGTGATGCGCGGCGCGCCATAGGATTTATCGAGCACGACATTGCGGCCCTTGGGGCCAAGTGTAACCTTCACCGCGTTGGCGAGAATGTCGACGCCGCGCAGCATGCGGTCGCGCGCGTCGCCGGAAAAACGAACGTCTTTGGCAGCCATTGGAAGATTACTCCGTGTGCATCGGTTGTTTGTCATGGCCGGGCATAGCCGTCCCAAGAACGGCGTCGCTTCGCTCGCCTATGTCCCGGCCATCCACGTCTTGGGTGCAACAAGGAAGACGTGGATGCCCGGCACGATGCCGGGCATGACGGCGGATGGATTGAACTAGGCGACCACGCCCATGATGTCGCTCTCTTTCATAATCAGAAGCTCTTCGCCGTCGAGCTTGACCTCGGTGCCCGACCATTTTCCGAACAACACGCAGTCGCCGCTATTGACGTCCGGCTTGATCAGCTTGCCGCTTTCGTCGCGTCCGCCGGGGCCGACCGCGACGACCTCGCCCTCCTGCGGCTTTTCCTGCGCGGTGTCGGGAATGATGATGCCGCCCTTGGTCTTCTCGGAGGCGGCGATGCGGCGCACGACGACCCGGTCATGCAGCGGACGGAACTTGGTTTTGGCCATGTCTTCCTCGTCGAGATAGATGAAATTACGAAAACGCTCTATTTCTGAAAGTCTTAGCACTCGTAAACTAGAGTGCTAGGCGTCGTTGGGAATATGGCTTTGGGTCCGATGTGTCAAGCACGGGCATAGTTTAGCCGCGCTTGCGCTATCAACCATTGACCCGCAAAGTCGCGCTACTTCGTCACAGGAGTTGCCATGCGCCGCAGCCGACCCACTACTTTCGCCGCTTTGGCGCTTGCCGCGCTGGCAATCGCCGGCTGCGCGACCGGGCCCTCGCAGGAGGTGGCGGTACTGGCGCCTGCGCCGACGCAGGCGCTGCCGCCGGCCTTTCCGGCAAGGGACATTGTCGGCCGCTATGGGCTCGCCGCTTACCACAAGTCTGAAGACGCCGAACGCACCGAACTTGCGGCGCAGAGCCAGTGCAAACAGCCCTACCTGATTGGCGCCGGCCCGAGCGGCGGCGTCGTCATGCATCTCGCCGATCAGGCGACGCCCGAGGAATTGCGACTGAAAGGCGGACCCGGCGGCAAGACCTATATCGGCCCGGATGCCGAGGCCGGTGGCGTTCAGGACCGCGAGGTGGTGTCGTTCAACGGCCGCGTCCTGGTGCTGCGCTGGATGGATCCGGAAGTACAGAGCCGCTACGGCACTATGGTCTATGTGAGATGCGGCGCAGAAGGCGCCAAGCGCCCGCCGCCGCAGCGAAGGTCGGCGACAAGACCGAAGTCGGCTGCGGCGCCCGCCGCTCCCTGGCAATAGATCGCGACCGCCGGCGGTCCGCCCGCGTTTGCGGCGCGCGCAAGGATGGTGCCCGTGATCCTGTGCTAGCGTGCGGCTTCTGACGCCGTTTTGCCCTACAAGCTTGTCAATGACCGCTCCGCGCGCCTTCGTCTTCGGCTCCTGGCTGACCGGACCTTGGCGAGCCGTGCCGGTGCTTGGCGTCACCCAGATTTTGGCGTGGGGCACGATTTTCTACACGCCGGTGTTGATCGTGCCGCTGATCGCCGCCGAGCGCGGCTGGTCCATCGCCTTCGCGATGGGCGGGTTCTCATTCGGGCTGCTAACGGCCGGGCTGGTCGCGCCGCTGGTCGGGCGCTCGATCGATCGCTTCGGCGGCCATGTGGTGATGACCGCCGGTTCGCTGATCGGCGCGCTCGGTCTGGTGCTTGTCGTCTACGCCTCGCATCCACTGGCTTATCTGGCGGTCTGGATGGTACTCGGCATTGCGATGGCCGCCGGTCTGTATGATCCGGCCTTTGCCACGCTCGGCCGGATTTTCGGCGCCAATGCGCGCCGCCCGATCACGGCGCTGACGCTGGCCGGCGGCTTTGCTTCGACCGTGAGTTGGCCGGCGACCCACGCGTTGATCGAATCGCTTGGCTGGCACGGCACGTATCTGATCTATGCAGCATTGCTCGCGTTGATTGCGGCGCCGCTGCATGCGTTCCTGCTGCCGCGCGAGCGCTTCGAGCATCCGAAAAAGCTCGCACCGGGCGGCGCCAAGCTGGACAAAATATTACCGCCGCACGGGCTCATTTTCGTTCTGGTGGCCACAGCGTTCTCGGCCTATGCCTTCGTGCCTTCCGGCCTTTCGGCGCATCTGCTGGCGATCTTTCAGCGCTCTGGCATCGACGCCGGCACGGTGGTGTGGATCGGCGCACTGTTCGGGCCGGCCCAGGTCGGCGCGCGACTGATCGAATTCTCGTTCGGCCGCAATCTGCATCCGCTCTGGGTGGCGCGGTTTGCGCTCGGCGTTCTGCTCATCGCCTTCACGATGCTGGCGCTGCTCGGATTTTCCACCGCAACCAC
>JBPCQM010000198.1:0-3849 GCA_050998115.1 Pseudolabrys sp.
AGAATTTGCAAAGGTCCCGGATCAGCGGTGCAGCATGGCATGCCGCACCGCGTCCGGGACAAGAGATTGAGATGCAAACCTCCTTCACCCTCGCGCAACTGGCCGATCCGCAGGTCGCGGAATCGGAAAAGATTTTGCGCGCTTGCGTGCATTGCGGCTTCTGCACCGCGACCTGCCCGACTTACGTGCTGCTGGGCGACGAACTCGATTCACCGCGCGGCCGCATCTACCTGATGAAGGAAATGTTCGAACAGGCGGCGCCGGCGACCAGGCAGGTCGTCAAGCACATCGACCGCTGCCTGTCGTGCCTCGCCTGCATGACAACCTGCCCGGCCGGCGTGCATTACATGCATCTGGTCGATCACGGCCGCGAGCATATCGAGAAGACCTATGTCCGCCCGATGATGGATCGCGCGCTGCGCGCCTTGCTGGCGCGGGTGTTGCCCGATCCGGCGCTGTTTCGCCTGGCGCTGGTCGCCGGCCTGATCGCGCGGCCTTTGGCGCCGCTGCTCAATCTCCTTGGCTTCAACCGGCTCGCCGCGATGCTGCGGCTGACCCCGGCGCGCCGCCCGGCGCCGCCGGACGATCGCGACGGCAAGGTCTATTCGCCGCAGGGCAAAAGGCGCGGCCGCGTCGCGCTGCTGTCGGGCTGCATCAATCCGGTGCTGTCGCCCTCGACCACCGAGGCCACCATCCGCGTGCTCAACCGCCACGGCATCGAGGCGGTGATCGCGCAGGGCGAGGCCTGCTGCGGCTCGCTGGTGCATCACATGGGGCGCGAGGAGCGGGCGCTGGCGCAGGCGCGCAATAATATCGACGCCTGGACGCGCGAAATCGACGGCGATGGGCTCGACGCCATCCTTGTCACCGTGTCGGGCTGCGGCACCACGGTGAAGGACTACGGCTTCATGCTGCGCACCGATCCGGCCTATGCCGAGAAAGCGGCGCGGGTGTCGGCGCTGACATTCGACATTAGCGAATACCTCGCGACGCTCAAGCTCACGGCGAATCAACCTCAGGCTTTGACGGTCGCCTACCACTCCGCCTGCTCGCTGCAGCACGGCCAGCAGGTCGACCGGGCGCCCAAGGAATTGCTGGCGCGCCTCGGATTCACGGTGAAAGACGTGCCGGAAGGCCATTTGTGCTGCGGATCGGCGGGAACCTACAATATCCTGCAGCCGGAGATCGCCGGGAGGTTGCGCGCGCGCAAAATCGCGAATATTGAACGTACCGATCCCGATGTCGTCGCCGCCGGCAATATCGGTTGTCTGACGCAAATTTCGGCCGGCACGCCGATCCCGGTTGTTCATACCGTTGAGTTGATTGATTGGGCGACCGGCGGCCCGCTGCCGGAAGCGCTGAAGGAATTGCAGGCCGGTCGTGGCCAAAATGATGCGGCGATATTGGCCTGATTGGCCAGTCATCGTGCTTCGGCGCGTTTGAGCGTCGAAGGCTCCAGACCCCCCGACACATTGACCCGGAGAGATGTTATGGCGAAGGCGAAGAAGCGGACGGCGAAAGTGAAAGTGGCGAAGCGCGCCCCCGCGCGCAAAAAGACAGTGCAGAAAGCGATGGTAACCGAGGACAAGAACAGGGCGCGCCGCACGGCGGACCAGGGCTTCTGGGCCAATTTCTTCGGCGCCTTCGCGGGACCCTCCAGCGGCCGATGAAGTCTTGTACGCCGGTAAAACGGGCGGCCGCGCGCAACGCGGCCATCCGCAAACGGAAGGCCAAGTCCAAAGTCTCGCGGTCGCGTTCAGGCAGCGTCGCTAAGAAGGCAGCCAAAAAAGCCACCAAGAAGCCGACCAAGAAGCCGACCAAGAAGCCAGTAACAAAAGCGGTCAAAAAAGCGGCCAAAAAAACCGCGCCTAAAAACATCGCGCCTAAAAAGCCACCCGGCAAAGTTCCGCCGCGGCGGACCGAGCCGCGCAAAGCGGTGGTGAAATCCAAGGTGCGGGAGCCCGCACCTGTTCTGCCGCCCGCGCCGCCGCCACCGCCTTACGCGGTGCGCGGCCCGATGCGCGCGCGCTATTCCGAAATTCTCGGCGCCGCAGCGCTCGAATTCCTGACCGCGCTGCACCGCAAATTCGACGCGACGCGCCGCGAGTTGCTGGATGCGCGCGCCGAGCGGCAGAAGCGCTTCGATAACGGCGAACTGCCCGGCTTCCTGGGCGACACCAAATCCATCCGCGACGACGATAGCTGGCGCGTCGCGCCGATCCCGGCCGATTTGCAGGACCGCCGCGTCGAGATCACCGGGCCGGTCGACCGCAAGATGATCGTCAACGCCCTTAATTCCGGCGCCACGCATTATATGGCGGATTTCGAGGACGCCAATTCGCCGACCTTCGCCAACAATATCGAGGGCCAGATCAACCTGAAGGATTATTGGGCCGGCGCCATCGACTTCAACGATCCGCAAAGCCGCAAGCGCTACGCGGTCGCCCCGAAGCCGGCGGTGCTGATCCTGCGGCCGCGCGGCTGGCATCTCGACGAGGTGCATCTGACGATCGACGGCGCGCCGGTTTCCGCCTCGCTGTTCGATTTCGGCCTGTATTTCTTTCACAACGCCAAGGCGCAGATCGTCAAGGGCACCGGGCCGTATTTCTATCTGCCGAAGCTCGAGAGCCACCGCGAGGCGCGGCTATGGAACGACGTGTTCGTGTTCGCGCAAGCTGCGCTCGGCATTCCGAACGGCACCATCAAGGCGACGGTCCTGATCGAGACGCTGCCGGCCGCCTTCGAGATGGAAGAAATCCTCTGGGAGATGCGCGACCATATTGCCGGAATGAACGCAGGGCGCTGGGATTACATCTTTTCCTTCATCAAGACCTTCGCCAAGAATCCAGATTACGTGCTGCCGGACCGCTCGCAGGTGGTGATGGGTGAGGCGTTCCTCGGCGCTTATGCGGCGCTGCTGGTGAAAAGCTGCCACAGCCGCGGCGCCTTCGCGATGGGCGGCATGGCGGCGCAAATCCCGATCAAGAACGACAAGGCAGCGAACGACGCCGCGTTCGACAAGGTGCGCGCCGACAAGGAGCGCGAGGTGCGCGACGGCTATGACGGCACCTGGGTGGCGCATCCCGATCTGGTGGGCGTCGCCAAAGAAGTATTCGACCGCATGATGCCGCAGCCCAACCAGGTGGCGCGCGAGCGGCTGCACGTGCGCGCGTTGCCGGAAGAGTTGCTGCAAATTCACGCCGGCACGAAAACCGAGGAGGGCTTCCGGCTCAATTTGCGGGTCGGCGTGCAATATATCGAGGCCTGGCTGCAAGGCCGCGGCGCGGTGCCGATCTATCATCTGATGGAGGACGCGGCGACCGCCGAAATCTGCCGCGCGCAAATCTGGCAGTGGCTCAAATACGGCGCCGAGCTCGAAGGCGGCGTCAAAGTGTCGCGGGCGTTTTTCGAGAAGGCGATGCACGAGGAGATGGAGCGGGTGAAGCGCGAGGTCGGCTCGCGCCACTTCAATGGCGGCCGTTTTCCCGAGGCGATCCGGTTGTTCCGCGATTTGTCGCTCAGCCGCGACTTCGTGCCGTTCCTGACCATCCCGGCCTACAAGCTGATTGCCTAGCCGTTCCGGCTTATGGTGCCGCGACACCCTCGGCGTCGTCCCCGCGAAAGCGGGGACCCAGTACGCCGTGTCGCCGCGGCCAGTCCGCGGCGTCTGCGATTACTGGATTCCCGCCTGCGCGGGAATGACACCTGAGATTGTCGCTTGACATTTATTCCTAGAGGACTATATTCCGGATCTCACCTCCGTTGAGGGCGCTTCATGAGGCGTCATAGAGCGGGAGGCGAGGCGGTGGCCGCGCAGGGGTGGAAAACAACGCAACACCCAACGCGCGG
>JBPCQM010000221.1:0-3239 GCA_050998115.1 Pseudolabrys sp.
CGCCCAGAAGTAGCCGGAGTGACAATGATCCGTATCGCTGTAGTTCTGCTTGCGCTGGTTTGCGCGCTGCCCGCTTTCGGGCAAAGTGCCCCGAAGCTTCCCGCCGGCGTCGATGCGCAGAACGCGCTGGTGGTCGACACCACCAAAGGCCGCATCGTCATCAAGCTGCGCACCGATCTGGCGCCAAAGCATGCCGAGCGTCTCAAGCAACTGGCGCGCGACGGCTATTACAACAACGTGCCGTTCCACCGGGTGATGGACGGCTTCATGGCGCAGACCGGCGACGGGCAGAATTTCAACGGCACCGGCCACTCGAAATATCCGAATCTGGCGGCGGAATTCAGCGCGACGCCGTTCAAGCGCGGCGTGGTCGGCATGGCGCGCGCCAGCGAGCCGAATTCCGCCAATTCGCAATTCTTCATCTGCTTTGGCGACGCCTCGTTCCTCAACAACCAATATACCGTGATCGGCGAGGTGGTTTCCGGCATGGACGTGGTGGACAAACTGAAAAAGGCGCCGCCGGGCTCGCAGGGCGGCAGCGTCACCGATCCCGACAAGATGCTGAAGGTTCAAGTCGCCGCCGATATCAAGTAACCGGATCAAACTAGAGAGTAACGCAATGGCCAAGCCGGAAGACACCCTCGTTCTCGATACCAGCAAAGGCAAAGTGGTGATCGAGATGCGGCCCGATCTTGCGCCGGGTCACGTCGCCCGCATCAAGGAATTGGTGAAGGAGGGTTTCTACGACGGCGTCGTGTTCCATCGGGTGATCGACGGCTTCATGGCACAGACCGGCTGCCCGCAAGGCACCGGCACCGGCGGTTCCGGCAAGAAGCTCAAGGCCGAGTTCAACAAGGAGCCGCATGTGCGCGGCACGGTGTCGATGGCGCGCGCCTCCAATCCGGACTCCGGCGACAGCCAGTTCTTCATCTGCTTCGATGATGCCCGGTTCCTCGACAACCAGTACACCGCCTGGGGCAAGGTGACCGAAGGCATGGACAACGTCGACAAGATCAAACGCGGCGAGCCGGTCAAGGACCCCGACAGGATCCTCAAGGCAAGTTTGGGCGCCGGCGCGCCGTGATCCGCTGACGCAAGCCCGCCGCCGCCAAAGGCGGTTATAAAAAGAGCGGCCATAACAGCAGCGATGCGCACCGATCTGTTCGATTTTGATCTGCCGGCCGAGCGCATCGCCTTGCGGCCGGTCAGCCCGCGCGACGCCTCGCGCCTGCTGGTGGTGCGGCCGGATGGCAATCCCGAGTTGCAAGACTGCGGCCTGCGCGACCTGGCGGACCTGCTGACGGCGGGTGATGCCTTGGTGGTCAACGACACCAAGGTCATTCCGGCGCGGCTGATCGGCCGCCGGATCGGCCGGGGCGAGGGCGAGCCGAAGATTGAGGCGACGCTGCACAAGCGGCTCGACGGCTCGCACTGGCGCGCGTTCGTCAAGCCGGCCAAGCGCCTGATAGTGGGAGATTTCATCAGGTTTGGTGACGAAGGAAAGGTCTGCTTGCTCGGTCATCTCGATGCTCAAGTTTCAGCGAAAGATGAAAGAGGCGAGATAACCCTATCATTTTGCTTTCATGGTCCGATCCTAGATCAAGCCATAGCCGAGCGCGGCGAGGCGCCGTTGCCGCCCTATATCGCCTCGAAGCGCGCGATCGATGACCGTGACAAGGCGGATTATCAGACCGTGTTCGCCCGCCATGAGGGCTCGGTCGCCGCGCCAACCGCCGGGCTGCATTTCACCCCGGAACTGACGGCCCACCTTGCCGAGAAAGGCATCTCGATCCATCGCGTCACGCTGCATGTCGGCGCCGGCACCTTCCTCCCCGTCAAGGCCGACGACACCTCCGCTCACACGATGCATGCCGAATGGGCGCAATTGCCATCCGAAGTCGCCGATGCGCTCAACGCCACCCGCGCCAAAGGCTCCCGAATCGTCGCGGTCGGTTCCACTTCGCTGCGGCTGCTCGAGAGTGCGGCGGACGACAACGGATTGCTCCACGCCTTTTCGGGCGAAACTGCAATTTTTATCACCCCCGGCTATCGCTTTCGCGCCACCGACTTGCTGCTCACCAATTTCCATTTGCCGTGCTCGACATTGTTCATGCTGGTTGCGGCCTTCAGCGGCCTCGACACCATGAAGCGCGCCTACGCGCACGCGATCGCCGTAGGCTACCGGTTCTACTCCTATGGCGATGCGTGCCTGCTGTATCCTGCCAAGCCATGACGACGGGCTTTTCCTTCCGCCTCATTGCGACCGACGGCGCGGCGCGGCGCGCCGAAATCTTCACGCCGCACGGTACCGTGCAGACACCCGCTTTTATGCCGGTCGGTACCCAGGCAACGGTGAAGGGCCTGACGCCCGACGACGTGCGCGCGACCGGCGCCGAGATCGTGCTCGGCAACACCTATCATTTAATGCTGCGGCCCGGCGCCGAGCGGATTGCCGAGCTGGGCGGGCTGCATAAATTCATGAACTGGCCGCTGCCGATCCTCACGGATTCCGGCGGCTTTCAGGTGATGTCGCTGTCGCAACTGCGCAAGCTCGACGAGAACGGCGTGACGTTTCGCTCGCATCTCGACGGCGCGATGGTCGAGCTGACGCCGGAGCGCGCCATCGAAATCCAGGCGCTGCTCGGCGCCGATATATCGATGCAACTCGACGAATGCCTCAAGCTACCGGCGCCGCGCGAGAAAATCTCGCGCGCCATGCAGATGTCGCTGCGCTGGGCCGAGCGCAGCAAGCGCGCCTTTGAAGCGCGCGCCCGGCAAGGCGGCGCGCTGTTCGGCATCGTGCAGGGCGGCGACAATCCAGCTTTGCGTATCGAGAGCGCGCTCGATCTGGTTGCGATCGACTTTCACGGCTACGCGATCGGCGGCCTGGCGGTCGGCGAGCCGCAGGCGGTGATGCTCAAGACTCTTGAAGAAACTATCCCCGCGCTGCCGGCCGACCAGCCGCGCTATCTGATGGGCGTCGGCACGCCAGACGATCTGGTTGAGGCAGTGGCGCGCGGCATCGACATGTTCGACTGTGTGCTGCCGACCCGCAACGGCCGTCACGGCATGGCGTTCACGCGCTTCGGGCCGGTCAATCTCGCCAACGCGCGCCACGCCAGTGACCCGGCGCCGCTCGATCCGCAAAGTGCGCATCCGGCTGCGCGGATCTATTCGCGCGCCTATCTGCATCATCTGGTCAAGGCCAACGAGATGCTGGGCGCCGTCCTGCTGTCGAC
>JBPCQM010000256.1:0-4702 GCA_050998115.1 Pseudolabrys sp.
GGCATGAGCAATGCGCAGACCGCTGACATTCTCAACACCACCGTCAAGGCGGTCGAAACCCTGCTGGTGCGCGCCAAACAAAATTTGCGGCAAGCGCTCGGCCCGCTGCTCGACAAGAATTAAGTAGGATTGGGACTAGATTGGACTAGATCATGAACGAACAACGCATCGACCAGCTTCTCGCCGAATACTTCGCGCGCCAGCCGAAGGACGCCGCCGCCGCCGCGCGCGTGCTGCGGCGACTGGCGCAGCCGCTGCCGCGCCAGACGGTCGGCGTGTGGGCACGCCTGCCCAGCGTGCTGCTCGACTGGCAATTCGCGCCAGCTTGGCCGCGGCTCGCCGCGCTTAGCGCCTGCGCCGCGCTCGGCTTTTTCATCGGCCTCGCCGGTTTCGATGCACGCATCGACGACGCCAGCGCACGGTATTCGCTGGCGTCGACCGATTTGTCGTCGGTGTTCTACGATTCCGAGCCGTTGACTGGAGCGCGACCATGAGGATCGCACGATGAGGATCGCGCCATGAGCGTAGCCGCCCTTTCCGGCGCTCGCGCCGATAGCTCGCGCTGGCTTTTGCTGGGCTCGCTGGCGCTCAATCTTTTCTTCATCGGCATCGCGGCCGCGATGTTCTTCCGCCAGCCGGCGCCGGTCGATCGCAGCATCTCGACCCGCATCGAGCGGCTGGCTGCGACGCTGCCGGCCCCAGATGCCGGCATCCTGCGCCGCAATTACCAGGCCAACCGCGACGCGGTCGACGGCGCCCGCGCGGCCTACGAGACGTCGCGCGACGCCATCCGGGCGACGCTACGCCGCGAACCCTTCGACGCCGGCGCGATGCGCACAGCGATGACGCAGACCCGCGCGGCGCGACAGAATTTCGATCAGTTGCTGCAGGGCGTGATCGTGACGGCCGCCGGAGAAATGTCCCCAACCGGCCGCAACCGCCTCGCCGACTACAGACCCAGTTCGAAGGCCGGCAGCAAATGAAGGCATAGTTGGCCGTCCTCGTTGATTTTGTCGTTTGAAAGTTCATCGTATGGGTTGGGGTTTGGTGGCGCCGGCATGGACCGCGAAGTTGCGCCCGCGCGGCTTCTTGTCCGTGCTGTACGGGATTTGCCTGATGCAGCCGCTCGGCGGATGCCTGCTTGGATCGGAAAAGCCGGAACCGGGACTCGATATCCCGGTCGTTTATAGCGGCGGCCCGCAATCGGAACGCGCCGCCGAGGCGGCGCTGCCGAAGCTCGACTGGTGGCGCGGCTTTCGTTCGCGCGAATTGACCGCGATTATCGAGCAGGCGCGCGTTGCCAATCTCGACATCGCCGCCGCGGTGGCGCGCATCGTGCAGGCCGACGCACAAGCCCGCATCACCGGCGCGGCGCTGTTGCCGGCGGTCAATCTGGACGGCAGCGCGACCCGTTCGCGCTCGTCACAGACGTTGAACGGCGCCATCGCCACGACAACCCCTGGCGGCACGACGATAGGTTCGACGGGCGGCAGCGGCGGCAGCGAGCGCACGGTCTACACCGCGACGCTCAACGCCACCTACGAGATCGATTTCTGGGGCAAGAATCGCGCAGCGCTGCGTTCGGCCGACGAAACCGCGATCGCCAGCCGTTATGACCGCGAGGTGGTCGGCCTGTCAACCGTCGCCGCCGCGGCCAATGCTTACTTTCAGGTATTGGCGACGCAGGACCGGCTGCGCGTCGCCAATGAGAACCTCACCAGCGCCAGCCGTGTGCTCAATCTGATCCGGCAGCGTTTGCAAGCCGGCACCGCATCGGAACTCGACACCGCGCAGCAGGAAAGCATCGTCAACACCCAGCGCGCCGCGATTCCGCCGCTCAAACAGACGTTGCGGCAGAACCGCGTCGCGCTCGCGGTGCTGATGGCGCGTTCGCCTGAGCATGTCGCGGTCCGCGGCGGCTCGCTGCGCGCCATCGCGATCCCGCGCGTGACGCCCGGCCTGCCGTCGGAATTGCTCGGCCAACGCCCTGACATCCGCGAGGCCGAGGCACAACTTGCCGCTGCGAGCGCCAATGTCGAGAACGCGCGCGCCCAGTTTTTTCCCAGTATTCAGCTCACCGGCGAAGGCGGCTATCAGAGCGCGGTTCTGAAGACATTGTTCAATCCATCCTCGGCGATCTTCACAGCGACCGCCGGCCTGACCCAACCGATTTTCGATGGGCTGCGCATTCAGGGCAATCTGGACCTGCAAAAAGGCCGTCAGGACGAACTGTTGCAGAACTATCGCAAGACCGTGATTTCCGGTTTTGCCGACGTCGAAAACGCATTGACCGCGATCCGCGAGAGCACGCGGCGCGAACGGCTGCAAAATGACGTGGTGACCAGTTCACGGCGCGCTTTCGAGATTTCCGAGCAGCGCCTGCGCGAAGGCACGGTCGATCTCGTCACGGTGCTCAACACCCAGCAGACATTCTATCAGGCCGAGGATGCGCTGGCGCAAGCACGCCTCGCGCGGCTGCAAGCCATCGTCAGCCTTTACCAAGCGCTCGGCGGCGGCTGGCTGCCTATGCCGATGGAGACCGCCGATACACGGTAGACAGCCGGCGGAAATCTTGAGCCGCGCCACCTCAACGCGCCGGCGAATGGTGAGCACTGCGCTTGTGCTCTTGGCGATAGCCGGCGCGATTTACTATGTGTTTTTTTACGCGCATGTGACGCCGACGACCGGCGGCGGGCGGCGCGGCGCCGCCAATGCCGACGGTCCGGTGCCTGTCCTTGCCGCCGCTGCGAAGCGTGCCGACGTGCCGGTCTATCTCAACGCCGTCGGCACCACCAAGGCGCTCAATACCGTCACCGTGCGGGCGCAGGTCGACGGCAAACTGCTCAGCGTCAATTTCAAGGAAGGCGACGACGTCAACAAGGGTGACGTAATCGCCAAGATCGACCCGACCACTTTGCAGGCGACGCTCGATCAGGCGATCGCCAAGAAGGCCCAGGACGAAGCGCTGCTCGGCAACGCCAGAAACGATCTGACCCGGTATGAAATGCTGGCCGCCACCAACGCCATCAATCGGCAACAAGCCGACACCCAGAAGTCGCTGGTTGCCCAATACACCGCGCAAGTGCAGTCCGATCAGGCCGTGGTGGAAAGTGCCAAGGCTACACTTGCCTACACCACGATCGTTGCACCGATCCCTGGCCGCACCGGCATCCGGCAGGTCGACGAAGGCAACATCGTGCATGCCTCCGATTCGACCGGCATCGTCACCATCACCCAGCTCAAGCCGATCTCGGTGCTGTTTAACCTGCCGCAGCAGAATCTCGAGCAGGTCAATGCTGCCTTTGCCAAAGCGCCGCTGGCGGTCGAGGCGCAACGCTCCGACAACGATGCGGTGATCGACCGCGGGACGCTGCGGGTGGTCGACAACCAGGTCGATCAGTCGACCGGCACCGTGCGGCTCAAGGCCGACTTCCCCAATGCCGAACTGCAACTCTGGCCCGGACAGTTCGTCAATATCCGCCTCCTGATCGATACGCTCAAACAAGTGGTCGTGATCCCGACCGGGGCGGTGCAACGCGGGCCGAACGGTACTTTCGTGTTCGTGGTCAAGGACGATAATACCGTCACCATGCGGCCCATCACGGTGACTCAGCAGGACGAAACCCAGGCGATCATCGGCAAAGGCGTTGAGCCGCCCGAGCGCGTGGTGACCACCGGCTTCGTGCGGCTCAAGGACGCCAGCAAAGTCGCCGTCGCGGCGCCGGGCGAGACGACGGTGACGATGCCGCCGCCGCCCCCCGCCAACCGCGATCGCAGCGGCCGCCGGCAGCGCAATAGCGGTGGAGGCGGCGCGCAATAATGAGCGTTTCCTCGCCCTTCATCCACCGGCCGATCGCGACTTCGTTGCTCGGCGTCGCGGTGATGCTGGGCGGCGCGCTGGGTTATTGGTGGCTGCCGGTATCGGCGCTGCCGCAGGTCGATTTCCCCACCATCCAGGTAACGACGCAGCTTCCCGGCGCCAATCCCGACACCATTGCTTCGCTGGTGACGGCGCCGCTCGAGACGCAATTCGGCAAAATCCCGTCGATGGCGACGATGACCTCGTCGAGCTCCTACGGCATCAGCCAGGTTACGCTGCAATTCGACCTCAACCGCGACATCGACGCCGCCGCGCAGGACGTGCAATCCGCCATCAGCGCCGCCGGCTCAACGCTACCGCGCAACCTGCCCTATCCGCCGCTTTATTCGAAAGTGAACCCGGCGGACGCCGCGGTCATCACGCTCGCTTTGACTTCGGACACCGTCGAAATCCGCGCGCTGAGCGACCTGGCCGACACTATGATGGCGCCGCGGCTGTCTGAGCTAAGCGGTGTCGGTCACGTTTCGGTGCAAGGCGGCATCCGGCCCGCAATCCGCATCCAGGCTGATTTGTCGCGGCTCGCCGCTTATGGCATTGGCCTTGAAGACCTGCGTTCGGCGATCGTCGGCGCCAACGTCGCCGGCGCCAAGGGCGCGCTCGACGGCGCGCATCAGTCCTACACGATCGCTGCCAACGACCAGATCACCGATCTCGCAACCTATCGCTCGGTCGTGGTGGCCTATCGCAACGGCGCACCGCTACTGCTCAACGACGTCGCCACCATCGTGGAAGGCCTGGAGAACACCAAGGTCGGCGCCTGGTACCAAGGCCGGCCGGCGGTGGTGGTCGACGTACAGCGCCAGCCCGGCGCCAATG
The DNA here is from genome assembly GCA_050998115.1 of Pseudolabrys sp. Lineage (GTDB taxonomy): Bacteria > Pseudomonadota > Alphaproteobacteria > Rhizobiales > Xanthobacteraceae > Pseudolabrys. Next base: position 4,697 of record JBPCQM010000256.1, read on the forward strand.
TGATCG
>JBPCQM010000270.1:0-10197 GCA_050998115.1 Pseudolabrys sp.
GCGGCGAGCGCCAGGGCAAGCACGATGCGCGTATCGGCTGGATCGATGATCCCGTCGTCCCAGAGCCGCGCGGTCGCATAGTAGGGATGGCCCTGGCGTTCGTACTGCCTGCGGATCGGCGCCTTGAACGCCTCCTCTTCCTCCGCGCTCCACGGCTTGCCCTGCGCGTCCATGTTGTCTCGCCGCACGGTGGCGAGCACCGACGCCGCCTGCTCGGAACCCATCAAAGCGACGCGCGCATTCGGCCAGGTGAACAGGAAGCGCGGTGAAAAGGCGCGCCCGCACATGCCGTAATTGCCGGCGCCGTAGCTGCCGCCGACCACCAGCGTGATTTTCGGCACCTGCGCGCAGGACACCGCGGTGACCAGCTTGGCGCCGTCCTTGGCGATGCCGCCCGCCTCGTAGTCGCGGCCGACCATGAAGCCGACAATGTTCTGCAGGAACAACAGCGGAATGCGGCGCTGGCAGCACAGCTCGATGAAATGCGCGCCCTTGAGCGCGCTTTCGGAAAACAAAATGCCGTTATTGCCGAGAATGCCGACCGGCATGCCGAAGATGCGGGCAAAGCCGGTCACCAGTGTCGGGCCGTAAAGCGCCTTGAACTCGTCGAACTCCGAGCCGTCGACGATCCGCGCGATCACCTCGCGGATGTCGTATTGCTTCTTGAGGTCGGCTGTCACGATGCCGTCGAGTTCGGCAACGTCGAGCGCCGGCTCGCGCGGCGTCGTAATCGGAATATCCGGCGATTTCTTCGTGTTGAGATTGGCGACGATGCGCCGCGCGATCTGCAAGGCGTGATGATCGTCCTGCGCCAGATGATCGGCGACCCCGGATTTACGGGTATGCACGTCGGCGCCGCCAAGATCCTCGGCGCTGACCAGCTCTCCGGTCGCGGCCTTCACCAAGGGCGGGCCGCCGAGAAAGATGGTGCCCTGGTTCTTGACGATGATGGCCTCGTCCGACATCGCCGGCACGTAAGCGCCGCCCGCGGTGCACGACCCCATCACCACGGCGATCTGCGGAATGCCGAGCGCCGACAACCTCGCTTGGTTGTAGAAGATGCGGCCGAAATGCTCGCGGTCGGGGAACACCTCGGGCCATTGCGGCAAATTGGCTCCACCAGAATCGACCAGATAGAGGCAGGGCAGCCGATTCTCGCGCGCGATTTCCTGGGCGCGGAGATGTTTTTTGACCGTAACCGGATAATAGGTGCCGCCCTTGATGGTGGCGTCGTTGCACACCACCACGCATTCGCGGCCTTCGACGCGGCCGACGCCGGTGATCAATCCGGCGCCGTGAATGGCGTCGTCGTACAGGCCGTTGGCGGCGAGCGGCGACAGTTCGAGAAACGGCGAGCCGGGGTCGATCAGGTTCATCACGCGGTCGCGGGGCAGCAGCTTGCCGCGCGCGACGTGGCGCTCGCGCGACGTGGCCGGACCGCCTAGGGCCGCCTCGGCGCGCCTTGATTGCAGTTCCGCGGCCAAAGCGCGCATCGCCAGTGCGTTGGCGCAAAATTCAGGCGAATTACCGTCGATTTGACTGCCGATTTGCGCCAAGCCCGCTCTCCCCGATTCCGTCAGGCCGCCACTATGGCGCGGCGCCGCAGCGATGGGAACGAGCATCCGGAACCGCCCTAATTATTGGCACGGCGGCGGAACGGGAAGCGCCGTTTGACGTTGCGAATAGGCGGGAGCGGGATTTCCCAGAGGAGGAAACCATGACCACCAGATATCTCGTCATTACCGCCGCGTTGCTGGCGGGCACCAGTCTTGCGTTGGCGCAGGCCCCGGCCTCCAAGCAGGAAGGCGCCGCACCCGCGCCGCCGGCGCAGCAAAGCGCCCCGGCCGAGAAGGTCGCACCGGCACCCGCCAATGGGACCCCGGCCGAAAAGGCGCCGGCCGCCGAACGCAAGGCACAATCCGCCAAGCCGGACCTCAAGAAGACCGGCGCAAAATCTGACGCCAAGTCCGACAAGACTGACGCCAAGACCGACATCGCGCCGCAAGGCCCGGCGAAATCCAGCGCCGAGATCAAGGGCAAAAGCGGCGAGCCCGCCGCGGCGCAAGCCAAGCCGGATGCCAAGCCGGACGCCCAATCGACCACGACAACCGGTCAAGGCGCGGCGGGCGCCCGCGGCGCGGTCAATCTATCGCCCGAGCAGCGCACCAAAATCCACACCGTGATCAAGGAGAAAGTGCATGCCGCCCCGGTGACCAATGTCAACTTCTCGATCTCGATCGGGACCCGGGTGCCACGCACGGTGCATTACTATCCGTTGCCCACCGAAGTGGTGGAAATCTATCCGTCGTGGCGCGGCTATGATTTCATCCTGGTCGGCGATCAGATTGTGGTGATCGATCCACGCACGTTGGAAATCGTCGCAGTGATCGAAGCTTGAACCTCCGATCTTGCAAAACTGGCGGGCGGCGCGTGGCCGCCCGCTTTTTTATTGATAGGCGCCCTTGACCCGAGCCGCCGGATCGCGAGGCTTGGCTCCGCCATTGGAGCCAATTCATGATCGAGCGATTTCCCGGCCTGACGCCGACCCGCAGCCGCGCCGTGGTGCATGACGGTCTGGTTTTCGCGGTCGCGGTGTCGCCCGACCCGGCGCCGCCCGGCATCTATGAGCAGACCGGCAACGCCCTCAAGCGCATCGACGAAAGCCTGGCGATGTCGGGCACCGGCAAAAGCCGCATCCTGTCCGCGATCGTCTACATCGCCGACATCACGCGCAAGGACGAAATGAACAAGGCGTGGGACGAATGGGTCGACCGCGCCAACCCGCCGATGCGCGCCTGCCTCGGCGTCGATCTCGAACCGCCGCATCTGGTGGAGATCGTGGTGACCGCCGTCAAATAAGCCGATCAAGTTCCTGTGTGGCGGGGAACCGGAACAATCTTTCCATCGGCGGATTGGTCCACAGCGATTTTGCGGATTGGTCCGTAAAAGCGATTTTATGACGATTGACGAAGGACATACCCGATGAAAAGTTTTGGCATTTGCCGCGGTGGCGGCTTTGGTTTCAGGCCTCTCTGTCGCTAACGCGCAATCGAAGGTCGATGGCAAGGATCCGCTGGTGACCGGCCCGGTCGGCCTCAACGCGGCGGTTTGCTCGAAGGCCTATGGCAATCCTTCCGAGTGCCGGTATGCGACACTCGCGGAATGCCGCAAGGATGTCGGCCCCGGCGCGGATTGCTCGCCAAACCCGAAGCACATCACCACTAACGGCTCGGGCGATTCGATGGATAAGTCGCGCGGCGCCACAATGGAGAAATAGACCGCTAGCGCACTGCAATCGATGCCACAGCGGCGAAATAGTGGCATCGCGCCGCACGCGAAATGCGGCAGTACGGAACAAGCGGGCCATTCACGCGTTATTGTCGCAACGAATCCCTAACCGCGAGGATCATCATGGACAAAGATCGCATCGAAGGCTCGTTCGAGCAGGCCAAAGGCAAGGCCAAGGAAGTCGCTGGTAAAGTGACCGGCGACAGCAAGCTCGAAACCGAAGGCACCGCGCAGAAGACCGCCGGCAAGATTCAGAACACGGTTGGCGGCATCAAGGACGCGGTCAAGGACGCCACCAAATAAATTTACAAGGCGACGTGCGTAAAAAACCCGGCTTCGCGCCGGGTTTTTCTTTTTGAAGGCCGCCGCTACACGGTCGCGACGTCCGGCCAATCCAATTCGTCTTCTTGCAGCACCCACGGCTCCTTGGTGCCCGCGGCCACCCATTCTTTCCAGGCCGGCAGCGCCATCATCGCGCGCATGTATTCACGCGCCGTTTGGCTGACGCCGACGCCGTAGGTGTGAAACCGCGACACCACCGGTGCATACATCGCGTCCGCCGCGCCGAATGTACCGAACAAAAACGGGCCTCCATTGCCGGCCTTCTCGCCAAAACGGCCACGGCACTCGGTCCAGATCGCGTCGATACGCGTGACGTTGGCCTTGGTTTCCGCGTCAAGCGCGAGCAACTGTTCCGGCCGCCGCATGTTCATCGGACAGGCCTGCCGCAGCGGCGCAAAACCGGCGTGCATCTCCGATGCAATGCTGCGCGCCTGGGCGCGCGCTGCTGCGTCCTGCGGCCACAATTTCCTGTCAGGAAATTTGTCGGCCAGATATTCGAGGATGGAAAGCGATTCCCAAACCCGGATGTCGCCGTCAACCAGGATCGGGACTTTGCCCGCTGGCGAAAAGCCTAGAATTTTTTCTTGCGTGTCCGGGGCATGCAACGGAATAAGGACTTCCTCGAACGCAATACCGGCAACCTTCATCGCGATCCACGGCCGCAACGACCACGACGAATAATTCTTGTTGCCTATAACGAGTTTAAGCGCCATTTGCCGCTCCCCCGCTGCTTCGCAACCATCTTCGACGCGCCGATGCGCGCTGCAAAGCGAATTGTGTTGATAGCCGGGATCAGCGCCGCGAATGCGTGATCAGGCCTTTTTCTCGGCCGGCGGATGGGTCGGCGGCTCGACCGGCCCGTTGGCCTTTTTCCAGGCGCCGAAGCCGCCTTCGATATGGGCGACCGGCTTGAGGCCCATATCTTGCGCCGCCTTTGCGGCGAGCGCCGAACGCAGCCCACCGGCGCAGAAGAACACGTATTTCTTGTCCTGGTTGAAGACCGGCTTGTGATACGGCGAATTCGGATCGATCCAGAATTCCAGCATGCCGCGCGGCACGTGGACGGCGCCCGGCACCTTGCCGTCGCGCTGCAATTCGCGAATGTCGCGGATATCAACCAGCACCGTGTCGTCGCGGCCGGCAAGGCCGATGGCCTGCTCGACCGGCAAGGTCTCAATTTCCTTGGTCGCGGCATCGACAAGGGCCCGATAACCCGTCGTGATGTTTTGCGGCAAGTCAGTCTCCTTGGCTTTTTCCTGCCGGCAATCGTGACAGAGCCGCGCCACCCGCTCAAGCAACGTTTGCTGAGCCGGTCGTTCTACCCGGTTGCCCTCACCAGCGCGGCGAGGCAGCATACGACCCGCCGCAATGACCGGAAAAACAACCAGCGATCTGCTGCCGACCACCGTGGTGGGCAGCTATCCGCAGCCGGACTGGCTGGTGAACCGCGACATGCTCGCGAAAACCGTGCCGCGCGTGCGCATGACCGAACTGTGGCGCGTCCCGGAACCTTATCTCGAACAGGCGCAGGATGACGCGACAATCGTCGCGATCCGCGACATGGAGCGCGCCGGCATCGACATCATCACCGACGGCGAGATGCGCCGCGAAAGCTATTCCAACCGTTTCGCCACCGCGCTTGACGGCATCGATATCGACAAGCCCGGCGAGGTCAAAGCGGTGAGCGGGCGCACCATGAAGGTGCCTCGTGTTGTCGGAAAAATCCGCCGCGCCAGGCCGGTCGAGATCCGCGACATGGAATTCCTGCGGCGCAACACCGACCGGCTGGCCAAGATCACCCTGCCCGGCCCCTTCACCATGAGCCAGCAGGTGGCCGACGACCATTACCGCGACGACGAGGCGATGACGATGGATTTTGCCGCCGCGGTCAACGAGGAACTGCGCGACCTCGAAGCCGCCGGCGCCGACGTCGTTCAGCTCGACGAACCTTGGCTGCGCAATAATCCCGAGCAAGCCAGGCGCTACGCGGTCAAGGCGATCAACCGGGCGCTCGAAGGCATTCGCGTGCCGACGGTCATTCACCTGTGCTTCGGCTATGCCGCGGTGGTGCCGTGGGAGAAGCCATCCGGCTACGCGTTCCTGCCCGAACTCGCCAACGCCACCGCGCAGCAGATTTCGATCGAATCCGCGCAGCCCAAGATCGATTTCGGCGTGTTCAAGGAACTGTCCGGCAAGAAGATCGTGCTCGGCGTGATTGATCTCGGCGATCAGGCGGTCGAAACGCCGGAGACGGTCGCGGCCCGCATCCGGCGCGGACTGGACTACGTCGCGCCGGAAAATCTCATTGCGGCGCCCGATTGCGGCATGAAATATCTGCCGCGCGCCGTGGCCTTCGGCAAGCTGCGAGCGCTAAGCGCCGGCGCAGCGATCGTGCGAGCCGAACTCGCCTGACCGGGCTTCCTAGTCGAGCAGGCTCATCAGCACGGCGATCGAGGCGACGATCAACACCGCCAGCGAAACCGCCGACACCGTTATCAAGCGCTCGTGCCAACCGATTTCCGCATCGGCGGGCCGCGCCTCCGCCGGCGAAAAAGCCCGCAGCGGAAAAAATGATTGCAGCCTGAGTTGCATGATCCCTGCCCCCTGTGTCGGCAAACGGCCGGCGCACGCGGACCCACGCGACTCAATTGTGCAAAGCTAGGGGGATTCGCGTCCGCGTCACATTCTTGACGCCAACGCTTTGAACTGGGCCGCCGCCGGCGATTCGCGCGCGGCGCTAGGGAGCGGGCCACAGCGCGGAGGTTCGGCCGCTGAGCCAATAGGCCAACAAGCCTATCCATTCGTGCACCGCCGCGTCGGTGCGCGCGAGACCGCCCGAGAATTGGTCGAACGGCGCGGTCAAATCCTGCCGGCCGCGGGTGCGCCAGTCGACCGGATAGGCCTCGACCGCAAAGCCGGCCTGGCGAAAGCAGCCGATCGCGCGCGGCATGTGATTGGCCGAGGTCACCAAAAGCCATCGTTCGCCGGGCGCCGGGTTGATCAGCGCCGTGCTAAAGGCGGCGTTTTCCGCGGTGTTGCGGGAGCGATCCTCAATCGTGATACGCCCGGCGGCGATGCCGAGGCTCTCCCACAATGGCCGCACGAATTGCGCCTCGGCCACCCCATCCAGCGTCAGGCTGCCGCTGCCGCCCGAAAAGAAAAGCCGGGCCTGCGGATAACGCCGCGCCAACTGCACTGTCGCGGTCATGCGCTCGGCCGCTTCATTGAGCGCAACCACGCCGCGGCCTGCGATACCGCGGGGCTGATGGCACCGCCGAGCACGATGATGCCGGTGGGCGCGCCGCGTGATTCATCCCAGACGGGAAAGCGCTGCTCCAGCGGCAACATCAGCGCGTTGCCGAGCGGCGAGAAGCCGGCGATCGCCAGCAAGATCAACGCCGCCGCCATCAGCCCCCGTCCCAATCGCGCAAACCGCGTCGCCAACAGAACGACACCAAGCAGGCCGAGCGCGATCAATACATTGGACGGCAGCGAGAAAAATCCCAGCACCTTGGAGGCGATGAAAAACATGGCGCATCAGGCCGGTTTCTAGTTGAGCGTCAGCGCCGCGCTTTTTTCCAGGCCTCGTAACGCGCCTTGTTGTCGTCATTGGGCGGATAAAGCCCCGGCAGCTTCTCGCCTTTCTCGACTTCCTGCACCAGCCAGCTTTCCAATAATTCGTGCTCGGCGCCCTCGCCGGCGACAAAATCGACCAGCGCCTGCGGGACGACCACCGCGCCATCGTCGTCGGCGACGATCACGTCGCCCGGAAAGATCGCGCAGCCGCCGCAGGCGATCGGCTCGTTCCAGCCGACAAATGTCAGCTGGTTGACCGAAGCCGGCGCAGCGACGCCCGCGCACCATACCGGCAGGCCGGTCGAGATCACGCCGTGCTTGTCGCGCATCACGCCGTCGGAGATCAGCGCCGCGACGCCGCGCTTGACCATGCGCATGCACAAAATGTCGCCGAAAATTCCGGCGGTGGTGACGCCCATCGCGTCGGCCACCACGACGCAATCGGCCGGCATCGCCTCGATGGCGCCGCGGGTCGAAATCGGCTTCGACCAGCTCTCCGGTGTGGCGAGATCCTCACGCACCGGCACGAAGCGCAGCGTGAAGGCCGGGCCAGCCACGCGCTTGCCCGAGAACCCGAACGGCATGGCGCGGTCCATCCAGCAGCGGCGGATGCCCTTCTTCAGCAGCATGGTGGTGATCGTGCCGGTGGTGATATTTTTCAGTGCATCGACGGCGGCGGACATGAGCGATCCTCGGTGAATGGGCGTTTTGGATACCAATTGTGACGGCGCAACAAGGCGGGTTAGCGCCCTAGTCCCATTTCGGCGACCACGACCAGTCGACGATCCGCCCACCGCGCGCCAGGGCGGCGATCTGCTTCATCTCGGCAGCCGATAGCTCGAAGCCGAAAATATCGATATTTTCCGTGAGCCGCTCGGGCCTGCTGGTGCGCGGGATAACGATGATATCCTGTTGCACCAGCCAACGCAGGCATACCTGCGCGGCGCTTTTGCCGTGCGCCTTGCCGATTTTCGCCAGCAACGCGTCGCCGTCGGCGCGGCCGCGCGCGATCGGGCTATAGGCGGTCACCGAAATCTTGTGCTTGCGGCAAGCGGCGATCACCTTGCTCTGGTCTAGATAGGGATGGCACTCGATCTGATTGGTGACGATCGGCTCACTTGTCGCCTTCACCGCCTGCTCGATCAGCGCCACGTTGAAATTCGACACGCCGATGTACTTTGCCGCGCCGGCTTTCTTGAGTTTCGCCATCGCGCCGAGCGTGTCGGCCAACGGCACGCCGGGATTGGGCCAGTGAATTAATAACAAATCGATGGCGTCGAGCTTGAGCGCGGCAAGGCTGTCCTTCACCGAACGTTCGACCTCGCGCGGCGCCAGATTGTCCGGCTGGATCTTGGTGGTGACGAAAATCTCGTTGCGCTTGCCGCTTAAGCGCACGCCCTCGCCGACCTCGCGCTCGTTGCCGTACATTTGCGCGGTATCGAGATGGCGATAGCCGGCCGCAATCGCATCCTTGACCAAGGTGACGCAGTCGCGCCCGCGCAGCGTCCAGGTGCCAAGCCCGACCACGGGGATCGAAGCGCCGTTTGCCTTCACCGCCTGCATCAAGGGGTATCCCACACCGGCGCGTGCGGCGGGTTGACCACGCGCATATTGGCGGCATTGAGCTTCTTCAGCTCGGCCATTTCCGTCTCGCTGAGCTTGAAGTCGAACACCTCGATATTTTCCTTGAGATGCCCCGAATTGGTGCTGCGCGGCAGCGCCACCAGGCCGAGCTGCACGAGATAACGCAGCGACACTTGCGCGGCGGTCTTGCCGTGCGCCTTGCCGATCTTTTCCAACGCTTCGGCGCCCGGCACCTTGCCGCGGGCGATTGGCACATAGGCCGCCACCGCCATGCCGCGTTTCCTGGTTGCCGCTATCAGCTTGTCCTGGTTGATGAAGGGATGCACCTCGATCTGGTTGCACACTAGCGGCTCGGTGGTGATGTCCCAGACCTCGTCGAGCATGGCGGTGGTGAAATTCGACAGGCCGATATGTTTGGTCTTGCCCTCCTGCTTGGCCTTGCAGAGCGCGCCGATCGTCAGCTTGAACGGCACGGTCTTGCTCGGCCAATGGATCAGCAGAAGGTCGACCTGCTGCACCTGGAGATTGACAAGACACTCATCGAGCCGGCGCGCGAAATCGTCCGGCATCGCGTCGTCCTGCCGGATTTTGGTGGTGATGAACACATCCTCGCGCCTGACGCCGGAGGCGCGCAACGCTTGCGCGTTCTCACGTTCGGTCTCATAGACCGCCGCGGTGTCGAGATGCCGGTAGCCGAGTTCAAGCGCCGTCTTGATCGCCTTGACGCCGGCCTCGCCTTTCAAGGTCATGGTGCCAAGGCCGATCGCCGGGATACGGGCGCCATTGGCTTCAACGATCTGCATCGGGAACTCCTGAACGCGTCATGGCGGAAAGGCGTGGTTAGTACCATGCCCGCTCGATCCTGCGCTGCCAACCGTGGATGTTCGCCGCAGCGCCTGCGGTGATAATCGCATCGCCGAATGGCGGCTTTGCGAAACGGACAATAATGGCGCTGCAACAGGTTGGAGGCTGTTCTTACATTGGAATAATTCAAGGCTGAAAAAACCTATTGCATCAATGGCTTCTTAGGGTGTTTGTGAGAATACAACAGATAGAAATGATGGTGTATCGATGCGCGCGCTGGTTCTGTCGTTCGGCTTTTCGACGCTGCTGCTACTCGTCCCTGTTGGCGCAGTGCGCGCGGACGATGTCGTCATCACCTTCAAGGATCACAAAGTTAGCCCGGCAGAGGTGAAGGTCCCTTCCCGCAAGCGCGTGGTGCTGACCATCGTCAACGACGACACCACGCCGGAAGAATTCGACAGCAAGGATCTCAAGGTCGAAAAAGTTGTACCCGGCAAGTCAAAAGGCACGGTGCGGATCGGGCCGCTGGAGCCCGGCCGCTATAACTTCGTCGGCGAGTTTCATGAGAGCACCGCCAAGGGCGTGGTGATCGCGGAGTAAACA
>JBPCQM010000033.1:0-8503 GCA_050998115.1 Pseudolabrys sp.
GCCGTCCCAGACGTCAACATAGACGATGCCGGCTTTCTCGGCGCGCGCGCGGTACAGCTTGTTGAGATATTGCACGTCAGCGGTCGAGCGGGTGCCACGGATCGGCGGCAAGCCGACCCAGATCACCGGCACACCCTTGCTCTTGAGCGCGGCGATGGTCTCGTCGATCCGCTTGTTGTAAGTTTCTTCCCAACGCTCGGTGCGGAAATCGGTGACCCCCTTGGCGCCGCCCGCGCTGCGCGGCTCCGGCGCAAGGATCGAGGGCTGTTCCTCCTCGCCCGGCTTCTGCTCAGCGGCCGCCTGCTTGGCCGGCTCTTCCTTTTTGTCGGCGGCGGCATCCTTCTCCTTATCTTTTTCCTTGGCCGGCTTCTTGTCGGTTGAACTTTCGCGGAACGGCTGACGGTCATTGACGCCGAGAATCATCACAACGAAATCGGCTTTATCCTTGGTAAGATTGTCGCGCGCCACATGCCACCAGTCGAGCTCGCTGCGCGCGTCGTAGCGCAGCAGGCCAGAAGCAAGTTTGGACCGGCGCAGGATGCCGATCTCCGGTGCGTCGGAAAATGCATCTTCCAGTCCGTAGGCAAGCCAATCCGCCATCGAGTCGCCCATCACCATGATGGATAAGGTCGGCGTTGTGTCCGGTTTTTTCGGCGGCGGGGCATGCGAGGAGTCGACCGGGGCCGGCGCGCGATGCTGGAATTCGCGGGGGGCCGGGAAGTATTCCTGACCGCCGTTCCCGCCGAACAGCTGGTCGAAAAATCCCCCCGGCCGCTGAGAGCGCTGGCGGCCGCCGTACGGCGCGGCATCGCGGTACTGGGCCTGGGCCTGGACGGTAGACGCCAAGGTGACGGCCAGGTCGGCCGTAGCCACTAGCGCGACATCCATCATGGCGAGCATGACGGCGCCGGTCAGCCAACGTGAAGGTCCGCGTTTCACCATTCGCTTTTCTGCGCTTTCGCCCGCCGCTGTGCCCCGAAGCCGAGGCGTCCAGGGCAAGGGTCAATAACAGGCGAAAAATGTCAACTTGAAGATAGCCCGGCGATTGCCCGCTGTTTAAATAACCGTTACCGTCTGCGCAGTTGATTGAGCACCGTGCCGGAGGCGAAGCCGTCCGGAACCTGGCCGGCTTTGGCCTGGAATTCGCGGATCGCCGCCCTGGTCTGGCCGCCAAGATGTCCGTCGGGCTCGCCGACCTCGAAGCCGCGCCGCGCCAGCAATTGCTGAAGCTCCAGCCGCTCGCTGCGCGACAGCACGCGCTCGTAACGCGGCCAGCCTTGCGCGAACGGTTCGCCGCCGCGCAGCCGGTCGGCAAGATGGCCGATCGCCAGCGCATAGGCCTCCGCCGGATTATATTTCATGATGACGCGGAAATTCTCCAGCATCAGAAAGCCGGGGCCCTGCACGCCGGCCGGGACCAGCAGAAAAGCGCGGTCGTCGAGCCGCGGGAAGGTCTGTCCCTTCGGCCGCGCGATGCCTTGGCGCATCCAGTCGCGGATCGTCATCACGCGCGAGCGGTCGGCCAGCCGAAAATCAAAGGTCGCCGGCACCACCACCTCGTAACCCCACGACCGGCCGGTGACCCAGCCGTCCTTGCGCAGGTTATTCGCGGTCGAGGCCAGCAGGTCCGGCACCGAATCGATCACGTCGCGGCGGCCGTCACCGTCGAAATCCACCGCGAACTCCTTGAACGCGGTCGGCATGAATTGAGTCGGTCCGAACGCGCCGGCCCAGGAGCCGGTCAGGCGGCCGGGACGCACGTCGCCGCGCTGAATGATCTCGAGCGTCGACAGAAATTCTTCGCGGAAATACTTTTGCCGGCGGCCGACGCAGGCCAGCGTCGCGGTCGAGCGCAGCACCGGCCGTTCGCCGGCGATGGCGCCGTAATTGGTCTCAACCCCCCAGATCGCGGCAATAATATAGCGATCGACGCCATAAGTTTTCTCGACGGCGTCGAAAGTCGCGCGATATTTGTCGAGCAATTCACGCCCTTTGGCGATACGCGCATCGGTCACCAGAATGTCGAGATAGTCCCAGACCGACTTGGTGAACTCCGGCTGGCTGTCGAGCAGATCCATGATGCGCAGGTCGGGCGTCAACGCCGCGGTCTGTGCTACGAAGGTGGCGCGCGAAACATGCCGCCGCGCTGCGCCCGGCCACAAGCTTTCGAGACACTGCGGGAAATTCACCGCCGCGGCGCTGATTTCCTCGGCGGTCATCTGCGGATGGCCCGATGCTCCGGACTCCCCGCTCCATTGACGCGTTGCGGCCGACGGCGCCGCCGTCGAGATCGCCCCGGTGGTGGCGGGGGCACGACTGGACTGCGCGGCAGCCGGAACCGCCATCGCGATAGCGACACAATGCAGCACAGTCATGAGCGGCAAGTTCAACGAGGTTCGCATGTGATCCGATCCGGCCGTTCTTTATGGGTGCGCGGATAATGTTTCGGGGACGTTAATGTCCGGTATTCAATGCACTGGACCCGTAAGCCGCCCCATGCTTTCTGCTGCCAGACTCAAATAACGACTCGTTTCAAACAACCAGGGCCCGATAAGCCCGACATGGCCCGTATTCGCAAAGCCATTTTCCCGGTCGCCGGGCTCGGCACCCGGTTCCTGCCGGCCACCAAGGCGATGCCCAAGGAGATGTTGCCGGTAGTCGATCGGCCTCTAATTCAGCACGTCGTCGACGAAGCCCGGCAGGCCGGCATTGAGCATCTCATCTTCGTCACGGGGCGCAACAAATCCGTGATCGAGGATCATTTCGACCGTCAGTTCGAGCTGGAGCTGACGTTGAAGGAGCGCGGCAAGAAAGCCGATCTCAAATTGCTGTCCGAGCATTTGCCGGATGCCGGAACCACCAGCTTCACCCGCCAGCAGTCGCCGCTCGGGCTCGGCCACGCCGTGTGGTGCGCGCGCGAGTTGATCGGCAACGAGCCATTCGCGCTGTTGCTGCCCGACGTGCTGGTGCAAAATCCTCGCGGTTGCCTGGCGCAGATGATCGATGCGGCAAACAGCCTCGATGCCAAAGCTAACATCATTGCGGTCGAGGAAGTGCCACCCGACCGCATCGAGTCCTACGGCGTTGTCGGTATCGGCGCCGCCAAGGGCAAGGCCTTCGCCATCACCAAGATGGTGGAAAAGCCGAAGCGCGCCGACGCGCCATCCAATCTCATCATTACCGGCCGCTATATCCTGCAGCCGGAAATCTTCGATCTGCTCGGCAAGCAGAGTGCGGGCGCGGGAGGCGAAATCCAGCTCACCGACGCGATGAAAGAACTGGCCGCCAAGCAGCCGTTCTACGGCTTGAAATTCGAGGGCCGCAGCTTCGATTGCGGCTCCAAGATCGGCTTCCTCGTCGCCAATATGGCTTATGCCCTCGAACGCAACGACCTGGCGCCGGCGATGCGCGAGGAAATGCGCCGCCTGCTCGATAACAAATAGCCGCGCTCAATATTGCAGGCGCAGGCCGAGCAGGAAAATGCTGGCGGTGTAGTCGACGCCGGTGACGTTCGAGCGCAGCCATTGCTGGATAAATTCACCCTTGATCTGCGCCATCCGGTTGAGCTTGTAGGTCAGCGCGGCGCCCACCGAATAACGAGTGTCCTCGCGCACATCGCCGACATATTTGTCGAAGCCGATCCCCGTCTTCGCCGTAGCGATCAGCCACCGGCGCAGCGAATGGTCGACCTGTACGCCGAGGTCGCGATAGATGATGCCGGACACGCCGGGCGTCGTGGACTCGCCGACGGTCGAGGCCGCCGTGAGCTTGACGGCGGTGAGCGCGCTGGCGGCCCACAGCAGCGAGCCGCTGCCGGTGACGCCGCTGAGCGGCTCAAGCCGCGCGTCCTCGTAGTTGCGCCGGACGTAGCCGACGGCGAATTCGCCGGTCAGCAGCCGCGACAGTTCGATGGTGGAGCCGATCCGCCCGACATAGCCGTTGGAATTGCGCGCATAGCCGGAGAAATCGGTCGCCAGATCGTGCCGGCGGGTGTCGGCGCCCGCCTCGACAAACGGCATGAGGCCCGGCGTTAATTCGTAGCCGGCGCGCAATGTGCCGCCGAATTGGTTGTAGTTGCGATCTTCGTTGCTGGCGATGCTGCCGTCGGTCAGCCTGGAGTCCTGATAGACTGTTCGCTCGGCGTCGGCCTTGACGCCGATTTCCAGCCGGTTGAAGCGGTGCGTATAGCCGGCATTGCCGCCGGTGGAGGTGAAGACCGGCAGCTTGGCAAGGCCCGCCTGCAAGTTCGGGCTGCCCGGATTGTCGGTCGACACCAGCGCGCGGGCACCGAGATCAATGCGGTCGTTCTTGGTGACATCGACGCGGCCGTCGACCTTGCCGTTGAAATAGGGCCGGTTCAGCGACGGCGTTTCGTCCGGGCTGTAGCCGGTATAACTGCCACGCAGCTCGGCCTTGAGTTCGTGCCGCGACCAGTTCGATTGCACGCGCAACTCCGGCCCCGCTGTATAAGTCGTGGCCGGCTTTCCGCCCGGCGCCTGCGCCGGATTGGAATTGCGGCCGGCGATCAATTCGACCGCCGGGTACAGCAGGAATGAGCCGGCGCGAACGCCAAGCGGCGCGTAAGGATCGTCCAGCACGGCATGCGCCTTGCGTTTTTTCGGCACGGTATAGACCGGGCTGAGCGCGACGGGCGGCGATCCCGGCGCGCCCGACGGCGCCAGCGCCTGCTTCGCGGCCGGCGTTATCACCGGCGAGGTTGCGAGCGGCACGGCTGTCGGCGGATCGGGCGTGGCGCTAATTTTTGCCGAACCAGCCTTGCGTTTTGCTTTGGCGGTTCGCTTGCGCGCGTTGCTGGAGTCAAAACCGGTCGCGCCGGCACCTGACGGCGGCGGCGTGAAGGATGGCGGTGAAGTCGCTTGTGCAACGGAGCCGCCGGGGGCCACCGGCTTGAATTTTTGATAGCGCGGCGGCGTTTTCAGATCGTCGGCCGGCGCCAGCAGGCTTGGAGGAATCGCCCCCGTGGTTTGCGCGCGCACGACGACGCTGCACCCTAGCGTGCAGACGAGCGCAAGCAGCAGGCGTGACATGCGAGGGCGCGGCAACGGGTAGAATTCTCCAGCGCCCGCAGACGGGCACGTTTGAGTTCGCGTCGCCAAAGCCCGTTTGGCCGCTCGCGGCGCAGCCCCGTCCAATGCGGAGCGGCCCGCCGGCCGGCAAGCTTTGGTTAACGGAGTAGAAACGGTTATGGTTAACGAGACGTTGCCCGGCCCGCGGACGGTCGATCCACGCTATAATCCATGCTATTGGGGCCGCTCCGGCTGCACCGGACCCTCTTTTCAAACGGTTTGAATGGCCAAATCCAAGCCCTCCAGCGACAGCGCCGATCAGAGCGCCACCGCGATCGCCTCGGCGGTTCGCACCTTGGGCCTCGAAGCGGAGGGACTGAGCGCATTGGCCGCGGCGCTGCGCGACGGGCTCGGCCGTCCCTTCATCGCCGCCGTGGAGCGCATCCGCGCCGCCAGGGGCCGCGTCATCGTCACCGGCATGGGCAAATCCGGCCATATCGCGCGCAAGATCGCGGCGACTTTATCCTCGACCGGCACGCCGGCGTTTTTCGTCCACGCCGGCGACGCCGGCCACGGCGATCTCGGCATGATCACCGGCGACGACGTCGTGCTGGCGTTCTCCTGGTCCGGCGAAACGTCCGAGCTCAAGACGCTGATCGAATATTCGCGCCGCTTCGAGATCGGCCTGATTGCCGTCACGTCGTCGGCCGGCAGCACGCTCGGCAAGGCGGCCGACGTGACGCTCGCTTTGCCGGACGCCCGCGAGGCCTGCCCGCATAATCTGGCGCCGACCACCTCGTCGCTAATGCAGCTTGCGCTCGGCGACGCGCTGGCCATTGCGCTGCTGGAAAGCCGCGGCTTCACCGCCACCGATTTCGGCGTGCTGCATCCGGCCGGCCGGCTCGGCGCCATGCTGCAATTCGCCAGCGGCATCATGCACGGCGGCAAGGCGATGCCGCTGGCTCCGCTCGGCACCAAAATGTCGGACGCGGTGGTGGAGATGTCGGCCAAGGGCTTCGGCTGCGTCGGCATCACCGACGCCCACGGCATGCTGGCCGGCATCATCACCGACGGCGACCTGCGCCGCCACATGCGGCCCAATCTGCTCGACGCCACTGTCGACGAGGTGATGACCCGCAACCCGAAAGTGGTGCGCGGCGATCAGCTCGCCACCGAAGTTCTCGAAATACTGAACTCCTCGAAGATCACCGCGCTGTTCGTCGCCGAGGGCCGCAAGCCAATTGGCCTGTTGCACATGCACGATCTGCTGCGGGTGGGTGTGGCGTAGCGCTTCCCCGTCATGCCCAGCCTTAGCCGTTCGTAAGAACGGCGTGCTTTGCACGCCTATGTGCCGGGCATCCACGTCTTGCGGCATCTCAGAAAAGAAAGACGTGGATGGCCGGGTCAAGCCCGGCCATAACGCAAATTTTTAAAGCCACCCCTTCAACTCGCGCGTCACCACCGTCGCGATCACTTTCATCCCCCCCACGCTGTCGTTGAGACAGGGAATCGCCGCGAAATTTTCGCCGCCGGCGGCTTTGAAGATCGCGGCGTTTTCAATGGCGATCTCCTCCAGCGTCTCCAGGCAATCGGCGGCGAAGCCAGGCGTGATGACGGCGAGGCTTTTCATGCCGCGTTTGGCCAGCGATTTGACGGTGGCATCGGTATAGGGCTTGAGCCATTCGGCACTGCCGAACCGCGACTGGAACGTCAGCATCAGCGTTTTGTCGCTGAGCTTCGATTTCTCGCGCAGCAGCCGAACGGTTTTCTCGCACTGCACGCGGTAGGGATCGCCCCTTGCGACGTAATCTTCCGGCATGCCGTGGAACGAGGCGAGGATCGCGTCCGGCTTGAACGGCAGCTTGGCGAGCGACGATTTCAGCGAAGCCGCCAGCGCGGCGATATAGGCCTGATCGTCGAACCACGGCGGCGCGACGCGAAGGCTCGGCTGCCAGCGCATAGTTTGCAGCGACTGAAACACCTTGTCGCACACCGTCGCCGTGGTGGCGGCGGCATATTGCGGATAGAGCGGCACCGTGAGAATGCGATCGCAGCCCGCCGCCTGCATCGCCGCCAGCCGCGAGGGGATCGACGGATTGCCGTAGCGCATCGCCCAGTCGGCCACGACGCGTTTGCCCAACGCCGCGCCGAGTTTGCTGGATTGCGAACGTGTGATGGTTTTCAGCGGCGACTCGTTGCGCGCCCGATTCCAGATCTTGTCGTAGTCACGGCCTTTGCGGGACGGCCGCACCGTCAGGATGATGAGATTGAGGACCAGCCACCATTTGACGCGGTTCTCCTCGATCACCCGGCGGTCAGACAGAAACTCCCTCAGGTAACGCCGCATCGACCGGTAATTGGTGGCGTCCGGCGTGCCGAGATTAACCAGCAGCACGCCGATCCGGCGTTGCGACAATTTCGGCGGCCGGGATTTCGCGGGCTTCATGCGTAGCTATTAGCCGACCGGCCGCTCGTCGGCGATCACCTTGCCGTCATTCGCCAGCGTGCCGGGCGAAACCAGCTTCACCGCACCCTTGAGCTTGGTGATCGATTGCAAAGTTTCCGCCACCGAGGTTTCGAGCGCCTCGCTGGCGGCGGATGTTTCCGCCAGCAGCGTCATGGCGTCCTGCTCGGCGGCGCGGCTGACTACCAGCCGCGCGCGGGTGAGCTGCGGATGCCGGCCGAGTACTTCGGCGATCTGTTCGGGGCGCACGAACATGCCCTTGACCTTGGCAGTCTGGTCGGCGCGCCCCATCCAGCCTTTCAGCCGCGTATTACTGCGCCCGCAGGGCGAACGGCCGGCCAGCACGGCGGAAAGATCGCCGGTAGCCAGCCTCACCATCGGGTAATCGGCGTTGAAGGTGGTGATCACGACTTCGCCGACTTCGCCGTCGGCGAGCGGATCGCCCGTCCCGGGCCGCACGATCTCGACGATCAGGTTCTCGTTGACGAGCATGCCCAACGGAGCACGCAGGCGCGCTCCGTCATCTTGAGTTGGCGCGCCTTCCCGGCGCGCAGGCGCCTCGGTCTCGTAGGCCACCACGCCGGCCTCGGCGAGCGCATAGCATTGCTGCGCCGAAAAACCGCGGCGGCCCAATTCCTCGCGCAGCGACGCCGGCAATGCCGCGCCCGTTACCATGCCGCGCTTGAGCGAGGAAATGTCCTTGCCAGATTTTTCCGCAGCGTCGAGCAGAATCTTGATGAAATCCGGCGTGCCGACATAGCCGCTTGGCTTATAATGCGCGATCGCATCGAGCTGCTGCTCGGTATTGCCGACGCTGCCCGGGATAACGCAACAGCCGAGCGCCAGCGCGCCCTCCTCCATGATGTAGGCGCCGGGCGTCAATTGATAGGAAAACGAATTGTGCACGATGTCGCCGGCGCGAAAACCGCACGCGAACAGAGCGCGCGCGCAGCCGCCGTAATCCTTGGCGTGGCCTTCCGGCTCGAAGATCGGCCCCGGCGACATCAAGAGC
>JBPCQM010000110.1:0-22621 GCA_050998115.1 Pseudolabrys sp.
AATTGCTGGCGTTGCTTCGCGAAGTCCAAAGCTTGGCCGAGCGCGCCGGCGGCGACCCCCATCGCCACAGAGTCTGCGCCGACGCGCTGGCTGTTATAGGCGTTCATCAGATCGGCAAAGCCGCGCCGAAGTCCGGACGGCGGCACCACCGCCATCGACGCGGGCAGTTCGAGGTTCTCGAAAACGATTTCGCCTTCCGGCATGCCGCGCAGCCCCATGGTCTGCTCGCGCCGTGACACGGTGAGGCCATTGTGTTCGCCGCGTACCGCGAGGAAGCCGCCGATGCCAAGCTCGGCGCCGCGCTCGTCGTAAACGCGCGCGAATATCAGATGCAGCTTCGAAACTCCGGCGCCGGTGATCCAGTGCTTCCTGCCGTTGATGACGTAAACATCGCCGCGTTTATCAGCGCGGGTGGTCATCGCGGTGGCGTCGGAGCCGGCCTCCGGCTCCGTGATGCAGATTGCCGGCTTGTCCCCGGCGAGTACCAGTTTGGCAGTGAGGCGTTTCTGCGCGTCGCTGCCATAGGCCATCACGGTCGAAATCGCGCCCATGTTGGTCTCGACCACGATGCGCGCGCTTACGGTGCAGGCTTTCGCCATCTCCTCGGTCACCAGCACAGCGTCCAGGAAAGAGCGGTCCGCTCCGCCCAGCGCCTTGGGCAGCGTCATGCCGAGGAAGCCGGCTTGCGCCATCGCCTCAACCACGTCGAAGGGATATTGCTCGTCGCGGTCGATTGCCGCGGCGCGCGGGCGCACGACGCGGGCTGCAAAAGCGCGGGCGCGCTCCCGCAGCGCCAGTTCGTCTTTGGAAAGCCCTAGGTCCATTGCCGCCCATCCTAACCGCTCGTCATTTGGGCGCGAGCAAAGCGAGCGAGCCCGGAATCCATACACGCAGACAGGGATTATGGATTCCGGGTCCGCGCTTTCGCGCGTCCCGGAATGACGGGACTTTACAAGTTAACGTCCCGTTAGGGTTAACCTTTTATTGCTGGCCGGGCATGTCCCAGCTTTTGCCCGTGCATCGCGCCCGCGCCGCCCGTTTGCTTGCCTCGGCCGCGCTTGCCGCAATACTGGCTCTGTCGGCGGCCGGCTGCACCACCACCGGCGACGACACCACCGGCTCGATCGGCGGCGCCGCGGCGCCCCACAGCGACGCCGACTGGCGGCGCTCCGCCGACAGCTGGGGCGAGCGCTACCGGAAAAATAATGCCGACGCCGAAGCGGCCATCAGCTACGCCCAAGCGCTGCGCGCTACCGGCCAGCGGGCGCAGGCGGCCGCGGTACTGGAACAGGCGACCATCGAAAACCCCAAGGACTCGACGCTGCTCGGCGCCTATGGCCGGGCGCTCGCCGACGTCGGTAATTATCAGCAGGCGCTCGACGTGCTCGGCCGCGCCCACACGCCCGATAATCCCGATTGGCGCATCCTCAATGTGCAGGGCGCGGTACTCGACCAGCTCGGCCGGCACGTTGACGCGCGGCGCTACTACGCCAGCGCGCTCAAGATCGTGCCGAACGAGCCATCGGTACTATCCAATCTCGGGCTATCTTACGCGCTCGCCAAGGAGCTCAAGCGTGCCGAGACTATCCTGAGGCTTGCAGTAGCGCAGCCGGGCGCCGAGCCCAAAATCCGGCAAAACCTCGGTCTCGTCGTCGGATTGCAGGGCCGCTTCGAGGAAGCTGAAAAAATCGTGCGGGCCGACCTGCCGCCGGATGAAGCGGCGGCCAACGCCGCCTATTTGCGGCAGATGCTGGCGCAGCAAAGCGACTGGAAGAAATTCGGCAAGCAGCAGCACGTATCGAGCGCCGATGGCGGCAACTGAGCGGGCGCCGCTTTCGCGGACCGCCGCTACTGAATCCCCATCACCTTGATGACCGCTGGCCCGAGAATGACGACGAACAGCACCGGCAGGAAGAACAGGATCATCGGCACCGTGAGCTTTGGCGGCAGGCCGGCGGCCTTCTTCTCGGCTTCCGACATGCGCATATCACGATTTTCCTGCGCCATCACGCGTAGCGTATTGGCGAGCGGCGTGCCGTAACGCTCGGCCTGCTGCAGCGCCATGCAAACCGACTTGACGCCTTCGAGATCGGTGCGCTTGGCGAGATTGTCGTAAGCCTGGCGGCGGTCGGGCAAATAAGACAGTTCAGCGGTGGTCAGCGTCAGTTCCTCGGCGAGCGCGATCGACTGGCTGCCGACCTGTTCGGACACCTTCTTGAACGCCGCCTCGATCGACATGCCGGACTCCACGCAGATCAGCAGCAAATCCAGCGTGTCGGGAAACGCCCGCTTGATCGAAAGCTTGCGGCGCGTGATGCGGTTTTTCAGAAACATCAGTGGCACGTGCATGCCGGCATAGGCGGCGCCGATGCAGACGCCGACTTTGACGATCGTCGGCTGGTCCCATTGGAGGATCAAAAACAGATAGACGCTGGCCATCACCAAAGTGACGACCGGCGTCACCATACGGAAGAACAGATAAGTGACGTAAGGCGCCTGGCCGCGGTAACCAGCCTGCACCAGCTTCGCCCGCGCTTCTTCCTGGCCGACCCATTTGCTCAAATTGAAGCTGTCGACCACCTTCTGGATATATTGCTTGGGCGATTGGCGCAGCGACACCTTTTCCGGGCCGCGCGCCATTCGTTCACGCTCGCGGGCGCGCATTTTTTCGCGTTCGAGCGCCACCGCTTTCATGCGCTTGTCGAGCGAATCGACCGCCAACAGCGGCATCGCCAGCGTCAGCACGGTGGCGCCAGCCGCGATGGCTGCGAGCAGCATCGTCAGCGTTTGCGGGTTGATGGCGTCGATCAAAATTTCAAGCATAATTCTGCCATCAGAAGTCGAAGTTGATCATTTTTTTCATGACCAGCACGCCGAGCGACATCCAGCACGCCGAGGCCGCCAGCATCAGGCGGCCGAACGGCTCGGTCCACAGCAGCGAGATGTACTGCGGCGACGTGATCCAGACCAGCGTCATCACCGCGATCGGCAAGGCGCCGATGATGCCGGCGGAGGCCTTTGCCTCCATCGACATCGCCTGAATCTTGGCCTTCATTTTTTTGCGGTCGCGCAGCACGCGCGACAGGTTGCCGAGCGCTTCGGACAGATTGCCGCCGGCCTTTTGCTGAATGGAAATCACGATGCCGAAAAAGTTAGCTTCCGGCAGCGGCATGTATTCGTAAAGCTTGGTGCAGGCTTCACCGAGCGGGATGCCGATCGCTTGGGTTTCGACGATTGAGCGGAATTGCGATTTGACCGGCTCGTTGGCGTCGATCGTGATCATCTTGAGGCAGTCGAGCAGCGGCAGGCCGGACTTGATGCCGCGGACGATAATGTCGACAGCATCGGGAAACGCTTCGAGAAATTTGTTCTCGCGGCGCTTTTTCAGGAATTTCAACATCCACATCGGCAGACCGAACGCGCCGGCGAACGCCATACCAAGCGCCGGCAAAATGCCGAATTGGCCGAGAAACACGATGGCGAACAGCAACAAGCCCAGTGAAGCGGCCGTTATCATGAACCGGTTCTTTGACCAGCTCAGCCCGGCTTGTGCGATGCGCGCATTGAGCGGCAGGCGCTTTTGCTGCTTGTGGCGCTCCTCCAGTTCTTTCAGCGTGCTTTCGACCGAGTCGCGGCGCGACTTCTGATTGGCGCGCGACGCACGCTGCACCGGCTCCGACTTGGCAACGCTCGCCATGCGCTGCTCGGCTTTGCGTTGGCCCGACAGGATCGGATAGACAAAGACCCAGGCGACGCCGCCCATGGCGAGCGAGGCAAGAGCAAACACCGCGATCGTCTGCATGGCGCCCCGCTCAGGCTTTCAGTTCTTGGGTGGCAGCCTCTGCCGCGTCAAGCGATGCCGCCAGCCGCTTCTCCTCGCCGTAATAGCGCGCGCGATCCCAGAATCGCGGCCGGCCGATGCCGGTCGAGCGATGGTGCCCGATCAGGTTGCCCTTTTCGTCTTCGCCGACAATGTCATAGACGAACAAATCCTGCGTAATGATGACGTCGCCTTCCATCCCCATCACCTCGGTGATGTGGGTGATACGGCGCGAGCCGTCGCGCAGGCGCGCGGCCTGGATCACGACGTCGACCAAGGAGACGCTCATCTCGCGGATGGTGCGAGACGGCAGCGAGAAGCCGCCCATCGTAATCATCGATTCAAGGCGCGACAGCGCCTCGCGCGGGGAGTTGGCGTGCAGCGTGCCCATCGAGCCGTCGTGGCCGGTATTCATCGCCTGCAACAGATCGAACGCTTCTGGTCCGCGAACTTCGCCGACGATGATGCGCTCGGGCCGCATACGCAAGCAGTTCTTGACCAGATCGCGCATCGTCACCTGGCCCTCGCCTTCCAGGTTGGGGGGCCGGGTTTCGAGGCGCACCACGTGCGGCTGTTGCAGCTGCAATTCGGCGGCGTCTTCGCAGGTGATGATGCGTTCGTCGTCGTCGATGAACTGGGTCAAGCAGTTAAGCAGCGTGGTTTTGCCGGAACCGGTGCCGCCGGACACCAGTGAGTTGACGCGCACGCGCCCGATGATCTTGAGGATGTCGGCGCCTTGCGGCGTGATGGTGCCGAACTTGACCAACTGGTCGAGCGTCAGCTTGTCCTTCTTGAACTTGCGGATGGTGAGGGCCGGCCCGTCGATCGCCAGCGGCGGCACGATCGCGTTGACGCGCGAACCGTCCGGCAAGCGCGCGTCGCAGATCGGCGAGCTTTCATCGACACGCCGGCCGATCTGGCTGACGATGCGCTGGCAGATATTCAGAAGCTGCTGGTTGTCGCGGAAGCGGATGCCGGTCTTCTGTATCTTGCCCTGGACTTCGATATAAACCGTGCCGGAGCCGTTGACCATGATGTCCGCGATGTCGTCTCGCGCCAGCAGCGGCTCCAACGGGCCGAAACCGAGCACGTCGTTGCAGATATCGTCGAGCAGCTCTTCCTGCTCGGAGATCGACATCACGATGTTCTTGATCGCGATGATCTCGTTGACGATGTCGCGGATTTCTTCGCGTGCCGAATCGGCGTCGAGCCGCGCGAGTTGCGCCAGATCGATCGCCTCGATCAGCGCGCCGAAAATCGTGCCTTTGGTTTCGTAATAGCTTTCGGAGCGCCGGGAATCGACGGAAGACGGCATGGTATTTGTTGCTGCCGGCGCGCGGGCCGGTGCGGGCGCCGAGACCATCGCTGCGCCCAGGCCGTCGGAGGGAAACGGCGTGCGCCCAGCCTCGCCCACGAGCGCCGCGCCCGGCTTCGGCGCAGGCGTGGCCGGCGCTGCTGCAGCCGGCGCTTGCGCCACCGCGGCGCTGACTTCAGCGGTCGAACTGCTACGCTTGCCGAACGCGACTATTCACTCCGGCTTCTTTTGGCCTACTTCTTCATCAACTTGCCGAGGAACGGCAGCGAGGCGAGCCCGCCGCGCGAACGTTTGACTTCGGCGCGTCCGGTCAGGACTTGCGCCAATTGGCGGAACATCTCCGCGGTCTTGTGGCTGGCCGACACCTCGGCG
This sequence comes from Pseudolabrys sp., assembly GCA_050998115.1. Classification (GTDB taxonomy): domain Bacteria; phylum Pseudomonadota; class Alphaproteobacteria; order Rhizobiales; family Xanthobacteraceae; genus Pseudolabrys. The sequence continues at coordinate 5,508 of JBPCQM010000110.1, forward strand.
ATCATTTGCCCGTTATTGGCGGCGGTGCCGAACAGTTGCGGCTCGAATGGAATGGCAATGACCGGATTGTCTTCCAACGCCTTGGCGAAGTCGCCCGTCGCGATCTCGGGCCGCTTCGGCACTCCGACCTGGTTGAGGCAATAATAGGGCCGCCGGTCGTTCGGCCGCGCCGTGCGCAGCAGATCGACCATGTTCTTGGCGTTGCGCAAATTGGCGAGGTCGGGCCCGGCGACGACAAGAATATCGTCGGCGCTGATCAGGAGCCGTTTGGTCCAGGCGGTCCATTGATGCGGAACGTCAAGCACGACGCAAGGGATCGAGGCGCGCAGCGAATCAAGAATCGAGTCGAAGGATTCGGCGTTGAAGTCGTAGACCCGGTCGAGTGTCGCCGGCGCTGCCAAAAGACTTAAATGATCGGTGCATTTCGACAACAGGCGGTCGACAAAATTGGTATCGATGCGGTCCGGCGAGAACACCGCGTCGGCGATGCCCTGCGGCGGATCCTGATTAAAGTCGAGCCCGGCGGTGCCGAACGCCAGATCGAGATCGGCGACCACCGAATCCAGCGCGAGGTCGCGCGCGATCGCCCAAGCGGCATTGTGCGCTACCGTCGAAGCGCCAACGCCGCCTTTGGCGCCGACCACCGCGATCACCCGGCCGACCGGTTTGGCGTCTGTCTGTGAGAACAGTCCGCACACCGATCGCACGATATCCAAGGTGCCGATCGGAGCGATCAGATAGTCGCTGACGCCACGCCGGGTCAGCTCGCGGTACAGCGTCACGTCGTTGATGCGGCCGACTACGATGACGCGGGTGCCGGGGTCGCAGAGCTCGGCGAGTTGATCGAGACTCGACAAAATGCCGTCGGTCCGGCTTTCCGATTCGATGAGGATGACATTCGGCGTCGGCGAGCCGCGGTAGGCCTCCGCAGCCGCGGTGGCGCCGCCCATCTGGATTTTGAGGTGCGCCTTCGCCATCCGGCGGTCCTCGCCGGCGGCTTGGACGGCCGCGGCGGTTTCCACCGTTTCACAAAAGGCCTGGATCGAAACGCGCGGCGCCGGCGCGATATGTTCGTCGGCCGCGACCGCTTCGGCGGGCGCGGTCGGCGGCGACTCGTGTTCTGCGACGACGATTTGCTGTGCGTGTTTGATCATTTTCCAAGATCGCTGATCTTGCCGGTGTCGTAGCCATTGCCGGCATCGTTCGGGTAAACGGCGGAGGGGCTTTCGCCCTTGCGGTATTTGTCGAGCGCGATCGAGCGGCGCGCCATATAGGCTGGCGTTTCGCCACGCGGCTGCACAAGATCGGCCGGGTTATCGACCATCGAGGCGAGGCTGCGCTGACTGGCGCAACCGAGGTTGTAGTAGGGCCGATTCTCGATGTAGCTCGCGTCGTCAGCGGGCCCGAGATCGTTCGGCCATTGCCCGCATGGCCCCGCTTCGGCGACCAGCTTGGGATAATTGAGCTTGATGCTGGCGACCACAAACGGCGAGGGAACGTAGGAACGTACCCGCACGCCGTTACTTGGAACTGCGGACTGCGCGAAGATCGAGTGGATTTCGCGCAGCGAATCAGCCGCGGCATGGGCGGTCGGCCCGCAACTGGGCACATCGATGACGATGCCGCCGGTCGCCTCGCGTTTCCAGGAATGCGCGAAGGCCAGAACGTCGGCACGTTGCGCCGGACTCAAGCCGCCGCGATTGCGGCCGAGAAAGACCTCGACGGTGCGGTCGCCATCCTTCAACACGATTGGATGGCGCTCGCGATAGTCGCGTGGATAGGAAGTGTTGCTGCCCTCACGCGTGGTGTAGCAGCCGGCCAGCATGGCGGCGAGACCGCCGATCGCTAACACGCGCGCTGAAATACGCGCGCCGTTGTGAAGCGCCGCGAAACCGCGGCGCCCGGCTAGCGCAGAGCGGAATTGGGCCATCGAAGCTCTCCTGCGGGCGTTCAATCGAGAATGAATCCGTAATTGCCGTGATAGCTGCGTTTCGACGCCGCTTGCTGGGTCGGGATGGTGCCGTAAATCCGGTTAAGGCGGCCGAGCAGGACGGTGCTCGGGTCGCTCGGATCGGCGAAGCCATCATCCGGCCGCGACAATTGCTTTTGCGCCACGGCGCGCACCACATATGGCGTTACCAGCACCATCAACTCGGTCTGGTGATTGATGTAGTCGCGGCTCTTGAACAGCGCGCCAAGAATCGGCACTTGCATGAGACCGGGCAAGCCATTGATCTGCTGCTTGGTCTGCTCCTGGATCATGCCTGCCATCGCCAGCGAGCCGCCCGAGGGAATTTCGACGGTGGTCTCGGCGCGGCGGGTGCGGATCGAGGGAATGGTGAGCGACTGGCTCGAGCCCGGCACCTGCAGTGTGATGGCGTTTTCGGACGACAGATCGGAAACTTCGGTCATCACCTTGAGGCTGATGCGGCCTTCCGACAGCACAACCGGAGTGAACACCAGACTGACGCCGAATTTCTTGAAGTCGATCTGCGCCTGGCAGACCGGCGGCGACTTGGTGGTGTCGCACGACAGCCCGTTCGGGATCGGGAATTCGCCGCCGGCGACGAAGGTCGCGGTCTCGCCCGAGATCGCCGTCAAATTCGGCTCCGCCAGCGTGCGGATGACGCCGGCGCGCTCCATCGCGCGAAGCGATGCCGACAAGCCGTTCATGGTGGCGCCGAACGTCGTGGCGCTCGACAACGCCTGCCCGGTTGCCGAAAACGGGTTGCTCGTGGCGTAGTTGAGGACGGCGGAGCCGTAATGCGCCGTGCCCGATAGATCGATCCCGAGCTGCTTGATGATGTCGCGCTGCACTTCGGCGACCGTCACCTTGAGCATGACCTGATCGCGGCCGCGCACGATGATGCCGTTGACGACCTTGGTGCCGTCGCCGGCAAGTCGCGAGGCGAGATCGTAGGCCTGCTGCGCTTCGGCCGGGCTCGAGGCGGTGCCCGCGAGCATCAAGCCGTCGGCGACGCCTTCGATGCGGATGTCGGCGTCGGGCAGCGACTGCTTGAGCGCGCCGCGCAGGCCGTTGAGGTCGCGGGTGACGGCGATATCGAAACCGGCGATCTGCTTGCCGTCGGCGTCGAAAAAGAAAATGTTGGTCTGCCCGACCTTGACGCCGATGATGTAGACGCGGCGCGACGAGCGGATAACGGCGTTGGCGGTCGCTGGGTCTGCGACCAGAACGTCCTTGATGTCGGCCGGCAGGTCGATGGCGACCGACTTGCCGATGCCAAGCGGCACGAAGCGCGACGTCGCCTCGCTCGCCGCTACCTGGATGACCGTGTTGCGCGCGGCGTCGGCCGCGACGGCAGGTGCCGCCGGCGTCAGCGCCGCGGCAATGATCAGTACCGCCAGCGATGCGCTATGAGTCCATTTCGCCATGTCGCGGTGTCCCCTTACTTCGGTGTGGTCGTGGTGCCGACGCCAAATCGAATGACGTTCACGGTGTTGCGGCGCGAACCGTCGTCTGCGTTGTTGGTTTCGGGGGCGTTCGCATCGGTGATGCTGCGAAGCGCCAGCGACAGCGAGCCAAGCTGCTGCGACAGCGCGAGCGTTTCCGCCTGTCCCGGCGTTAGCTCCAGGGTCGCCGTCTTGCCGACCACGTTCTTCTGGCCGTTCTTTTCCTCGACGGTCTGGTCGATCGCCAGCACCCGGATGTTTTTAAGTACCGTCTCCGAGGTCTGCACTTCGTTCTTGTCGGCTCCGGCGCGTCGCGTGAGGATGACGTCGACCCGGTCGTTCGGTAGGATGAAGCCGCCGGCGCTGGTTTCGGCTTTAACTTCGGTCGCCACCGCGCGCATGCCGGACGGCAGGATCGCGGCCATGAAGCCCGAGCCCTTGGCCTTGACCAGCTTGGCTTCGCGGATCGGCTCGCCGGCCACGAATGGCGCGCGGGCGATTGAGCCGGCCAGCGATTCGATGGCGTCCGGGCGTCCGGACTTTGTGATGAAGTTTCCGTTTTGCGCGCTCGCCGGCCAAGTCTGCCACTGAATGTCTTGCGGCGATACAGCCTGGCCCATGCCGATGTCGGCCTTGGCGACCAGAATATCAACGGTCTCGATTTTGGCTTTTTGTTCGGGCGTCGGCTCGGGCGGTTTTTCCGACCGGCCGGCCAGCATAGCGGCGACGCCACCGGCAGCAATGGCGACAGTCAACACGACCAGACGCGCGGCTTTCATACGCTCACTCTCACTTGTGACACGGCGGCCCGTCAGTCGCCAAGACCCGTAAGAATCCACATGGCGGCCGGAGCGACCGCTCGCACCGGATATCATCAGTTAAAGGTCAAGGTATGGTTAAGCGCCGGTATCTAAATCGAGTTAATAATGCATTGCGTGTGAATTCGCCGGCGTGCTCGCGCGGTCACACGCCGAGCCAACGCATCCAGCCGGTCTCCGAATAGACCGCGAGCGCCGCGGCCGCGAGTGCGATGCCGTAAGGCACGCCGCCGCCTTTTTCGTGCAGCCGCAAAATCCAGGGACGCCGCGCCAGCGTGGCCGGCAGTGGCAGCAGGCGGAACTGGATCAACAACAGCGTCAGCGCGCCGCCAAACAGCGATGCATAGACGAGATAGTTCAGCAGATAGTCGAAGCCGAACCACAGCGCGGTGGCGGCCGCCAGCTTGGCGTCGCCGCCGCCGATCCAGCCTTGCGAAAAGCAGCCAAATGCGGTCGCCAGCACCAGCGCGGCGGCGCCGAGATGCATGCCGATCTCCGCGAGGCTCATACCGGTCGTTATAGCGAGCAGCGCGAAGCCACCGGCCAACGCCAGCGACAGCCGATTGGAGATCGTCATGGTGAGAAGATCGCTCGATGCGGCGAACGCCATCAAAGCAGGGAACAGCAGGAGCCTGATCGCGTCGGTGAGCATGGTCACTGTCCAAGCGAGACACGCGAACCTTACGGCGGCCAATCTTTACTCTTCGTAAACCGCCCGGCGAAAAGAAAAGGCTCCGGCAACAAGCCGGAGCCTTTGATTTGCAGCATCAAAGACCGCGATTACTTGAGCTGGGTCGAGATGCTCGAGAAGGCGGTATTGAGCTTGGTGCCGAGGCCGTTGACGACCGCGATGATCGCGACCGAAATGCCCGCGGCAATGAGGCCGTACTCAATGGCGGTGGCGCCCGAGTCGTCCTTCACGAAACGCACGAAGAGGTTCTTCATCGGTAGCTCCTTGATCCACACGTGGCTGTCTGAGCGGGACCCGTCGGCCGGATTGATTCCGGCTCCCGGATCATGCGCAAAACCTAGCAGCGAGGTCTTGCGTGGCAGTTAATATGATCGAAGAATCATAAGGTATTGGCCGCGGAAGCTAGCGTAGTTAAAAAGATATATCATGAAGATTATTAAAGTTAATAATGTATTGATCTCAAATATACTGTATAAATTTACCGGAAAAACTGTAAAACTGGCCAAAGTTCGCACCGCAAACTATAAAAAGCTCCAAGTAGGCTGTGAGCGCCAGGCCCTTTGCAGCGGCAAACGAATACTTGCGAACACCGCGATCGGTGGCCGGTGCATTGCGTCCCAGTGGCCCGCGGAAAGGGGCGGGGCCGGCGGCTGTGGTGCCCCCAATCCGCGGATTCACGCGATCTTAACCGCGCGGATCGATACCGGATTGACCCGCCCGGCGCGCCCAACCAGGTATCCGTCATGCTCAACGAGCTTTTTTCCGTTGTCGAAGTCGCCGGCGAAACCGTCCTCAAAATCGTCCCGATCTCGATCGCGCTCGGACTGGTCTTCGCCGTCCTCTCCCAATGGTCGGCCTGCAATCCGGGGCGGCCATGGTGGCACAAGCGCGAAATCGTCACTGATGTGATTTATTGGTTTCTGATTCCCCTGGCAGCGCGTTTCGTGCGCATCGGATTGATGGTGATGGGCGCCGCCTATCTCTATGGCATTCACGGCACCGAGGCGCTGGTCAACTTCTACGACAACGGCTTCGGGCCGCTGGCCGAGTTGCCGCTCTGGGCGCAGGCGGTTGTCTTCGTGGCGGTGTCTGACTTCCTGCTGTACTGGGTGCATCGTTGGTATCATGGCGCGCAAATGTGGAAGTACCATGCGGTGCACCATTCATCGGTAGAGCTCGACTGGATCTCTGCAGCGCGGTTTCATCCGGTCAATATTCTGCTTGGCACCGTTCTGGTCGATGTGGCGCTGCTGCTGGCCGGCATTTCGCCAAACGTGATGCTCTGGGTCGGGCCGTTCAGCACCGCGACTTCGGCATTCGTGCATGCCAATCTGAACTGGACCTTGGGACCGTTCAAATACGTGATGGCCAGCCCGGTTTTCCATCGCTGGCACCACACCGCCGCCGACCGCGGCGGCAGCAAGAATTTCGCCGGCACATTTCCGCTCTGGGACCTGTTGTTCGGCACTTTCTACATGCCGCAGCGGCAACTGCCCGACGCCTATGGCGTGGCCGAACAAAGATTTCCGGATAGTTTCGGCGCGCAGTTGCTTTATCCGTTCCGCCGCTAACGTCCGCTTAACCGTCTAATTTTGCGGTTCATTCACCAATTGCAGTCAACCTGAAGGTTGACGTAAACGGCCGCATGGCCGTTGTTGGGTGCGGAGAGTTCGATGTCGATCTGGCGCCGCGGCGCGCGAAAGCTCGGTTTTCTGTCCGGCGCGCTTTTCGCAACCGTCTCAATAAGCGCCGCGCAGGGCGAAACGGTAAAGATCAATCTCGATCAGGCCCACGTCATGCGGTTACCTGACCGCGTCTCGACCATTGTCATAGGCAATCCGCTGATCGCCGACGCCACTTTGCAAGCCGGCGGTATGCTGGTGGTGACCGGCAAGGGTTACGGCGCGACCAACCTCCTGGCGCTCGACCGCAGCGGCCGCGTCGTCATGGACAATGTGGTGCAAGTCGCCGGCCCCGGGCGCAGCGACGTGATCGTGATGTACAAGGGCGTCAATCGCGAGTCCTATAGTTGCGCGCCGGAGTGCTTGCCTCGCATCACGCTCGGCGATTCCAATGACTTCTTCGCCGCCACCGTCGGTCAGACGGCGGCGCGCAACGGCCAGGCGCAGGGCAGCAAATAATCCGGCCACCAGCGCGATTTTGGTTAGCGGCCGGTTAGCGGAAAATGCCGATTTCGCCGCGCCCGGCGCAACAATTCAACAACGCCTTTTTGCTATGAGTTGCCGGCGGGGCAGACGCCGTTTGTCATTGAGATGCGCCATGGCCGGTATCAACAAAGCAAGATTCGCAAATTGCACGCGACGGATGTTTTCCGGCGCGACCGCGCGCCGGTTCGCTCGCCAACAGGAAGGCGCCGCTGCGATCGAGTTCGGTCTGGTCGCCGCGCCGTTCCTGGCGCTGGTGTTCGCGATCCTCGAAACCGCGATGGTATTTTTCGCCGGGCAAAGCCTTGAAGCCGCGGTCGCAGTATCGGGCCGCCTGATCATGACCGGACAGGCGCAAAACGCCGGCTGGACGCAAACGGCATTCAAGACGCAGGTCTGCAACAATATCGTCGCGTTGTTCGATTGCGCCAACAAGCTTTATGTCAACGTGCAGAATTTCAGCGACTTCAACTCTGCAACCGCGACGCCGCCGTACAACAACAACCAGCTCGACACCAGCAAGATGCAGTATCAGCCGGGCACGCAAGGCAGCGTCGTGGTGGTCAGCCTGTATTATCAGTGGCCCATCTACGTGTCGCTGCTCAGCAACAATCTAGCAAATCAAAACGGCAATAACCGGTTGCTGGTGGCGACAGCGGCCTTCAAGAACGAGCCGTACTGATGCGCAAAATTTTGCAATCCATCGTCGCTCTGATGCACGCCCGCGCCCTGGCGCGACTTGCGCATGACCGCCGCGGCGTTTCGGCGGTCGAGTTCGCGCTGCTGGCGCCGCTGATGATCGGGCTTTATCTCAGCGGCGTGGAGATTTCGCAGGGCATTGGCATCGACCGCAAGGTTACGATCACCGCCGGCGCGATGGCCAACCTGGTGGCGCAGAATACCAGCGTCAGCGATACGGACATTGCGACATTCTTCAACGCCGCCTCGACGATCATGGCGCCCTATTCGACGACACCGTTGAAGGTCACGGTGTCGTGCCTGAGCATCGATTCAACCGGAAAAGTGACGGTGAGCTGGAGCGATACTAAGGGCGGCACCGCGCGTGCCGTCGGATCGGTCGTCAGCATTCCGTCGGCGCTGGCGGTGCCTAGCACCTCGATCATATTTGCCGAAGTTTCGTACGGCTATACCCCGACCATCGGCCACACCATCTCCGGCACGCTGACGCTGTCAGATCAGATGTACATGACCCCGCGGCAGTCGAGCACCGTCAAGCGCACCTGACGGCGCCGGCACTCAGGGAATCGGCAGCGCCGTCGTCGACTTGATCCGCTCCATCGCGAAACGCGACGTTACGTTCTTGAGCGGCACCGTGCTGATCAGCTTTTTGTAGAACGTATCGTAGCCGGCAATATCGGTGACGACGACCCGCAGCATATAGTCGACGTCGCCGGCCATCCGGTAGAATTCCATCACCTCCGGCATCGCGCGCACGACCTCGGCGAATTTGCTCAGCCATTGCTGGGAATGGTCGCCGGTTTCGATTGAAACGAACACCGTGACGCCGAGGCCGATTTTCTCCGGCTCGATCAATGCGACGCGGCGCAGAATGACGCCGTCGGCCTCGAGCCGCTGCAACCGCTTCCAGCACGGCGTCGATGACAGCCCGACGCGCTGGCCGATCTCGGCGACCGACAGCGAGGCGTCCTCCTGCACCACGGCGAGGATCTTCCGGTCGATAGCGTCCATGCTGCGTGCCTTCACTGAAAGAGACCGATTTATGTGCCTGAGCGATTTTGGTGGAATGATTTTTCTTTTTGAGGGTAGCACTTGTCATTACCTAGAAAATCCTTCTATTTCAAGTTCAATTCGGTGCCGGCCCATCCGACCGGTTTGAGCCGCAAAATCATGTCATGCCCCATTTGCCCGCCGTTTTCCGCCCGCTGCGCCGCGTTGCCGCCGCGCTGGCGCTCACGCTTGCTTTAGCGGCCCCGGCCTTCGCCGCCGACCCGCTGGTTTCGCTCGACTGGCTCAAAGCGCACCGCGCCGACGCCAATGTCGTCGTGGTCGACATCCGCTCGGCGATCGACGGCGGCGGCGCCAAGGCTTACGAGCAGGCGCACATCCCCGGCTCGGTTTATTCCGACTACGATAAGGCCGGCTGGCGCGTCACGCGCAACAACGTGCCGTTCATGCTGCCGAGCGTGCCGCAGCTCGAGAAGCTGATTGGCGACCTCGGCATCGATGAGGACAGCCATGTCGTTGTCGTTCCGGCCGGCGTCAGCTTCACCGATTTCGGTTCCGCGGCGCGCACATATTGGACGCTCAAGGTCGCCGGCGTGAAGAATATCTCGATCCTCGACGGCGGTATCGCGGAGTGGATATCGGCGGGCTTGCCCACCGAGGCCGGTGCGTCGAAGCCGTCGCCTAAAATTTTCACCGCGACGTTCAACAAGAATGAGCTTGCCGAGCTCGGTGAGGTTGAGCGAACCGGACGCGCAGGCGGCGCGACGCTGCTCGACGCGCGTCCGGCGTCGTTTTTCCTTGGCAAGGAAAAAGCTCCGACGGTGCAGGCTTACGGTCACATCCCCAACGCGGTCAGTCTCGACAGCGCCAGATATTATGACGCACAGGCCAATCGGCTGAAGCCAAAGTCCCAACTTGCCGCCATCAGCAACGCGGTGCCGCAAGGCCCGGTGGTGAGCTATTGCAACACCGGGCACTGGGCGGCGACCGACTGGTTCGTGCTGCACGAAGTGCTCGGCCGCGCCGACGTCAAGCTGTACGACGGTTCGATGACCGAATGGTCGGCCGATGCCAAGCGCCCGGTTGAATCCGCGCGGACCAAGTGGGACGATCTGAAACGAACGCTCGGCTTGGGCTCGTGATTCGGTTACCTGCGTCATCCTGAGGTGCGGGGCCGCCAGGCCGAACCATCGAAGGATGGGCTAATACCCGGGGTCGCTACATCCTTCGAGGCTCGCTCGCGCCTCAGGATGACGGAGATAGGTTGGCGATGGCATCGATCAGCGTTGCGGCGGCCGAGACGCGCCCGGCTCGATTCGATCTGCTCTTTCTCTTCCTCGCGCTTGCCGCCACCGTGATCCTGGTCGCGCTGGTTCTGCTCGACGGTCAACTCGCGTCGGCCGCGCTGATCCTCGGCGGCTTCGGCCTCGGTGTCGCCTTCCTCAAGGCCGAATTCAGTTACACGGCGTCGTGGCGGCGGTTTCTGACACGGGGCGATGCGGGCGGGTTGCTCGGTGGGCTGATCGTCATCGCTGTCGCGGCGCTCGTCGTCGTGCCGGTCGCGGCGCTCAACCCGAAATTCGGCGGCGCGATTGCTCCGATCGGCCCGTCGCTTCTGATCGGCGCTTTTGCCTTCGGCATCGGCATGCAACTCGCCAATGGCTGCGGTTCCGGCACGCTTTACACTGCCGGCGGTGGCTCCTGCCGCATGCTGATCGCGTGTGCGCTCTTCGGGCTCGGCAGCGTGTGGGGCAGCCTGTCGCTACCGTCGGCTCTGGCGCTCGGCGGCATCGATCCTCTGCTGGCGTCGGATTATTTTGGGCCGTGGGGCGGGTTGGTGGTGACGCTGGCAAGCATTGCGTTGGCGGCGGCGATAATCGCCGGCGTCGCCAGGCGGCGTGGCGCCAATTTTATACCGTCGCGATCCTACGTAATCGGCGGCGCGATCATCGGGCTGCTGTGCATCGCGGTCTTCCTGTCGGGCGGCCACCCGTGGAGCGTGACCTTCGGCTACACGGTGTGGGGCGCCAAGATCGCCAGCTTTTTAGGCTTCGATCTGTCGCATTCAGCGTTCTGGCAGTGGGAAGGGCCGAAGCGGGCGCTTTCGGAATCCGTGTTGTCCGATACGTCAAGCCTGACCGATTTCGGCATGTTTTTCGGAGCCATGGCGGCGGCCGCGGCCAGCAAGCCGTTCGCGCGCGCCGCCTGGCCGTCGGGGAAGTCGCTGCTGGCGGCGGCGCTCGGCGGCCTGATCATGGGCTGGGGCGCGCGGCTCGGCTTCGGCTGCAATATCGGCGCCTTTGTCGGCGGCGTCGCATCGGGCTCGCTGCACGGCTGGATCTGGTTCGTCATGGCGCTCGGCGGCAGCGTGATCGGGATACGGCTGCGGCCGCTGTTCGGCCTCTCGCGGGAGTAACACATGCGCACCGTCTACATGATCGTCACTGTGCTTGCGGTGATCGTGGTGGTGGCGAACCATCTGACCAGTCCGTCGAGCGGGCGGGCGGTTTCGCCCGAGGACTTTGCTGGCGCCTGCGCGCCTTGCGGCGCGCCGTGTCCGTCCGCCAAAAAATAAAAATGAAATGACTAGCGCGCTGCTCGCGCCGCTAAAAATTGCTCGACTTCCGCGCGGGTCGGCGCGCCGGTCAGTCCGCCGAACCGCGTGCATTTGATCGCGGCGGTTGCTGCGGCAAATCGCATGGCCCGAATGACATCGCCGCCGCTTTCGGCCAACGCGAGCGTGAAGGCGCCGTGGAATGCGTCGCCGGCGCCGAGCGTATCGATGGCATCCACTTTGAAGGCGGGCAGATGGCGCACGTCGTTGCCCTTCATGAAATACACGCCCTGCGGGCCATCGGTGACGGCAACAAAGGCGTCGAGGCGCTTGGCCAGCTCCGGCAGCGCGGCCTGGATGTCCTGGGCTTTGAAGGTTCCACGCAATCCTTCGGCGGAGGCGATGACATGGCTGCCGAGCTTCAGCAGCGGATCATCCGGCGCGGTTGTCTGATCGAGATCGATCACCACTGGAATCCCGCGGGCCGATGCCGCCTGGCAAATCGGCGTGACGAAAGCGGGAAAACGGTTGTCGACCAAAACCGCATCGACATCGGCGACCAGGTGCGCCGGATCGGCCGGCACGGCGGCGGTCAGGCCGTTGCCGCGCCGCGTGGCGATTTCCTTTTCGCCAAGCACATCGAGCAAAATGAGCGACACCGAGGCGCTGCCGCCGGACACGCGCAACACCCCGCCGCAGTCGACGTTTTCGCGCGCCAGCCCGGCGATGATGCCTAGACTCGCCTCGTCGTTGCCGTCGCCGAGCGGACCGGCAAAACGGGCGCCACCGCAGATGCGCGCGACGGTCACCGCCGCGTTGGCGGCGCAGCCGCCGCCGGTCACGATATAGTCGGACGCATAAATCTTGGTGCCGGGCGCGGGAAAGTTTTCCACGCGCATGACGACGTCCTGCACGGCGATCCCGGCGCACAGGATAACGGGCACTGCATCCGGTCGCTTGCGCTCAGTCAAAGGAGACGCCGTCCTCGATCCAGGCCCGCATGATGTGGTGGGCGATGGCGACGCCTGGCGGGCAGGTCAGGCCGTCCGGGTGCCGCCGCAGCAGCATAGCGGCGACTTCGTCCCGGGAAAACCAGCGCGCGTCTTCCAGTTCGTCGCGGTCGATCACGATATTGCTCGATTTTGCCTCGGCGAAGCAGCCGATCATCAACGAGGTCGGGAAAGGCCAGGGCTGCGAGGCGAAATAACGCACGCGGCCGCACACGATGCCGGCTTCCTCGCGGGTTTCGCGGCGCACCGCGTCCTCGAAGCTTTCGCCCGGCTCGATGAAGCCGGCGAGGCACGACCACATCGACGGCACGAAACGCGGCGAGCGCCCGAGCACGCAGCGGTCGCCGTCGACCGCCAGCATGATGACGACCGGATCGGTGCGCGGGAAGTGCTCGGCCTTGCAGTTCGGGCAATCGCGCCGCCAGCCGCATTGGGTGAACCGCGTCGCCGCTCCACAATTCGAGCAGAAGCGATGCCGGGCGTGCCAGTGCAGCAGCGCCTTGGTTTCGGCGAGCGGCGCCAGATGATCGGCGGCAACCAGACCCTTGACCGCGATCGTGCGCAGATCGGTGATCAGAAGATCGCTGCGGGTTTTCAGCGACTCGGCGGCGACCGGATTGATGCCGATGCCGAAGCGGCCGGCGCTATCGAGCAGGCCGAGAAAGAGGGTTTCGGTCGGCGCGCCGAAGGCGCGGGCTTCTGCCATCGTGAATAGTGGGTTGGCCGGGGTGCCGGCCGAATCTCCCGACTTGGCGATGATCAATTCGCCGCCGACGATGTAGGCGCCGGCATCGGCGCGTGCCGCCAGCGCCGCGATGTCGTCACTTTTCAGCCTGCGGTCGGCGGCGCGATCGAGCGCGCTGTCAGTGTAACCGAGGCGAGGCTTGGGACCGAGATCGGGGCGGCGGGACATCGGCGCGCAAGCTGGCACGGTCGGTCAGTTCCCGCAATGCGCCGGTGGTTATTCCGCCGCTTCGCGCAGCGGACGCGCGTAAATCCGCTCGATCAATTCGGGCCGTTGCCATTGCCGGCCGAGCACGCCTTGCTTGGCGCCGAAGTCGCGCGCCGATCCGACCTCGTCGGTCGAGCCGCGCAGCGCGCGCACCCGATCGAGGCTGACATCGACGGTGAACATGCCTGCCGCCGTGCTCTCGAACATCACTTCTTCTGGCGCCGCCACCATCGCAAGGCCGCGCTCCTGATGGTTGAACATATTTTGGGTGGTGACGACGATCGCCAGATTTTCGATGGCGCGCGCCCAGATCAGATGGCGCCAGGTCGCCCATAGCCGGCGCTTGTCGGTGCCGGCCGGCATGAAGATTATTTCGGCGCCGCGCAACGCGAGCGCCCGCGTCACTTCCGGCATGTAAACCTCGCTGCACATCGCGAGGCCGACCTTGCCGTGAGCGGTGTCGAATACGGGAAACTCGTCGCCGGCGACATACTGGAATTCCCACCACTCGCCGCCGGTATAGATCCACGGGCCGTTCGGGTGCGTGCGCCGGTAGGCGACGGTGCGGCCGTCCGGATAGGCCATGCAGATCAGGTTATGCGCGGTCGCCTCATTGCGGCTGATCGGCGCGATGGTGCCGTACACCGCATGGATTTTGTGTTTGGCCGCGGCCTCGGCGAGCGCTGGCGCCGGATCGAATTTGGCCGGCATCCGCCACGGTCCCGGATAGGTTTCCGGGAAGCAGATGAATTGCGCGCCGGCCTCGGCGGCGCGGCTGATGAAGGCCACTGCGTCGGCGACATTCTTATTGTCCTGCGCGATCGGATTGGTGATCGGCTGCACAACGGCGATGCGGAACGTCATTGGCTTTCTCCGGGTCCGGCGGATAAGCCTAGCCCTGAACCGGCCTGATTTGAAGGCCGTTGCGTATCGCGGCGATTAGCGTGTCGCGGGCGGCATGCTGGTATGCGCGGCGTGGCAATACGTTCCACACCGGGTTGGGCCAGGCGGCGTCGCGGTGAAATCGCGCGATGACGTGGACATGCAATTGCGCCACGGAATTTCCGAGCGCCGCCACATTAAGCTTGTCGCATTGGGTAATCTGTTTCAGCGCTTCCGAAGCCAGCGCGATCTCGCCCATCAGTTGTGTGCGTGCGCGCTGGTCGAGGTCGATCAGTTCCACCAACGCCGGCCTGCGCGGCACCAAAATGAGCCACGGATAATTGGCGTCTTCGTTGAGCAGCGCCCGCGACAGCGGCAGGTCGCCGACCGGCGCGGAGTCGCGTGCGAGTGTTGAGTTGAGGGTCCAGGTCGATTCGGTCACGCAGCAAAGCCTCGCAATAACGGGGGGAAAGACTGTGGGAACAGTCGCCTAGCCGGTTTCCGTACGCTTGCTTTCCCCTATCATAGGTCCGATATAGGCGTGGGAGGTTGGCGGTGGACGAACCACTCGCCAACCGGGTCAGATCCGGAAGGAAGCAGCCCTAACGAGCACGGATCGGGTCGCTCGTCAGCCTCCCACCCCACCTTCGTCGCCTCCACTTCGCCGCCACCCTGAGGTGCGAGCGAAGCGAGCCTCGAAGGGTGATGGCGACACCGTCATCCTTCGAGGCTTGGCGCTTCGCGCCTCGCACCTCAGGATGACGACCGAACGAACGTCCGATGAGCGAGAAGAAAAAAAATAACGAAGAGAATACGCAGGCGCCTGCCGAACCGGCGGCCGGTTATCGCGTGCTGGCGCGGAAATATCGTCCGGCCACCTTCGACGACCTGATCGGCCAGGAGGCGATGGTGCGTACTATCTCGAACGCGTTCGACTCGGGCCGTATTCCGCAGGCCTGGATCCTGACCGGCGTGCGCGGCGTCGGCAAGACCACCACCGCGCGCATCCTCGCGCGCGCGCTGAATTACGAACTGCCGGATGGCTCGGTGAAGGAGCCGACCATCCACATGCCGGCGCTCGGCGTGCACGATCAAGCTATCATCGAGGGACGCCATCTCGACGTCATCGAGATGGACGCTGCCTCGCATAACGGCGTCGATGACGTGCGACAGATCAACGACGCCGTGCGCTACGCTCCGGTGTCGGCGCGCTACAAGGTCTATATCCTCGACGAAGTGCATATGCTGTCAACCGCGGCCTTCAACGCGTTGCTCAAGACGCTGGAAGAGCCGCCGCCGAACGTCAAATTCGTCTTTGCCACGACCGAGATCGGCAAAGTCCCGGTCACCGTGCTGTCGCGCTGCCAGCGCTTCGACCTGCGCCGCGTCGACGCCGCGCGGCTGATCCGGCATCTCGAAAATATCGCGGCCAAGGAAAACATCGAGACCGAGCCGGCAGCGCTCGCCCTGATTGCTCGGGCGGCGGAAGGTTCGGTGCGCGATTCGCTGTCGCTGTTTGATCAGGCCATCGCACATGCCGCGGGCAAGGTGCGCGCCGAGGACGTGCGGCAAATGCTCGGCCTGGCCGACCGCGTGCGGATCGTCGACCTGTTCGAGGCGCTGATGAAGGGCGATGCTGCCGCCGCCCTCAGCGAATTGCGCGAGCAATACGATATCGGCGCCGATCCTTCGGTGGTCCTGGCCGATCTCGCCGAATTCACCCATTTCGTCACCCGCGTGAAAGTGGTGCCGTCGGTTGCCGACGACGTGGCGCTGTCGGAGGCCGAGCGCAACCGCGGTCGCGCCTTCGCAACCCAGCTTTCGATGCGCGTGCTGTCGCGGGTCTGGCAGATGCTGCTCAGGGGCCTTGCCGACGTGAAGGAGGCCGGCCGTCCGCTCGACGCCGCCGAAATGGTGCTGGTGCGCATCGCCTACGCGGCGGACCTGCCGACCCCGGACGAAGTGATCCGCTCGCTCGGCGATGACGGCTCTGCGCAGCCTCGAACACAACCGTCCAGCAACGGCGGTGCCAGCGCTTCGGTGCCGGCGGCCTCGATGCCGCGTTACGACGCGCCGCGCAGCTCGACGCGCTCGGCGCTGGCGCATCAGTTGGAGCCTTCGGCCACGCCGGTCGCGCAAGCTATTCCAACGCTGGCGATCTCCTCGTTCGACGCGCTGATCGCGCTCGCCGCCGAGAAGCGCGACGTGCAGACCAAACTGTCGCTGCAAAATGATGTCCGCTTGGTGCGGTTCGAGGACGGCCGGCTCGAGATCGCCTTGCAGCCGCACGCGCCGAAAATGCTAGCGCATGATCTGTCGCGCAAGCTCGGCGCCTGGACCGGCAAGCGCTGGCTTGTCGTCGTTTCGACCTCCGAGGCTGGCGCGCCGACCTTGCGCGAACAGAACGACGCGCGCGAAGCCGAGCTCAAGCGCGGCGTGCGTAGCGACCCGCTGGTCGACACCGTGCTGAAGAAATTTCCCGGCGCCGAGATCGTCGGCGTCACGCCCAAGCCCGGCGCGGACGCAGCGCCCCTTCCGCCGGACGATGGCGAGAGCGGAAACGACTGATGGCCGATTTCATGGGAATGATGAAGCAGGCCGCCCAACTGCAATCGAAGATGCAAGAAATGCAGGCCGAACTCGACACTATCGAAGTCGAGGGTACGGCCGGCGGCGGCATGGTGACCGTGAGGCTTACCGCCAAAGGCGATCTCAAGAGCGTCAAGGCGGATGATCAGCTTTACAAGGCGAGCGAAAAGGAAATCTTCGAGGACCTGCTGGTGGCGGCGCATGCCGACGCGCGCCGCAAGGCGGAAGCCGTACTGCAGGAGAAGATGAAGGCCGTCACCGGCGGCTTGCCGCTGCCGCCGGGGTTGAAGTTGTTTTGATATTCTTTCCTTCCCTCTCCCTTGTGGGAGAGGGTG
>JBPCQM010000145.1:0-4822 GCA_050998115.1 Pseudolabrys sp.
CTTTCCCGCTGGTCGTCGCGGCAGTTGCCGCGGCATTCCTCTGGTTATTTTTTCCGGTGCCGATCTGGCAGGTCTTCAGCGCCAGTATTTTCGACTTGGTCGGCAAGACGTTGACTCTGTCGAACTACACGCAGGTCCTGTCAAACCGGTTTTTTCTCAGCGGCTTGACCAACAGTTTGACGATTGCGGCCGCTGCGGCAGCGGTCAACGTCTTGATCGGGGTTCATTTCGCGTTCTGCCTCGCCCGTTTGCCGATCGCAGGCAAGTCGGTATTGCTCGCACTGGCCGCTCTGCCGTTGGTGTTGCCGTCGTTCGTGAGTGCTTATGCGCTGGTGCTGATGTTTGGGCGCGCCGGCATCGTTACCGGCGTGCTTCGTAATCTCGGAATTCCCTTCGAGTCGATCTATGGGATGAAGGGTATCATTACGGCCTACGCGCTTACGCTCTATCCCTATGTCGTATTGCCAAGCGTGGCGGCTTTCAAATCGCTGGATGTTTCGGTCGAGGAGGCGGCGCAAAACCTCGGCGCCTCGCGGTTGCAAATGCTGAGAACCGTAACGCTGCCGATCGTGCTGCCCTCGATCCTGGCCGGGGGATTATTGGTCTTTATCGAAGCCTTGGAAAATTTTGGCGTGCCATTTGTGCTTGCTGAAGACAAACCGATTCTCGCGGTCGAAGCGTTCAAATTGTTCGTCAGCGAGACCGCAGCCAATCCGGCATCGGCCGGGGTGCTCGGAACACTGTTGATTGCCTGCACAATTGTGGCGCTACTGATTCAACGCGGCGTGCTGGCGAGGCGCTATTCGGCAACGGGTGCGCGGCGCTCGCCGCCGTTATTGATCGTCAGCAAGGCTGTACGCGCCCTCGGCGCGGCCTATTGCTGGTTGGTGGTCGGCGCTGCCCTGGTGCCGTTTTTCGCCGTGATCGCGATTTCGTTCATGCGATTCAGCGGTCCGGTTTTGCATTATGAGCCGTCGCTGAACAATTTCGTGCAGCTTCTAGGGCAATCCTATCGGCCGCTCACGAACACCTTGCTGCTGTCAACCCTCGCGGCGCTCGGCGCGACCTTGATCGGCGTTCCGATCGGCTACCTTCTGGTGCGGCGCCGCTCGCGCCTTTCCTCGCTTCTGGACATTATTGCGACGGCTCCGTTCGCCGTCGCCGGGACTGTGCTCGGGATCGGTCTGGTGCTCAGCTACAGCAGCGGGTTCCTGATTCTGACCGGCACCTGGATCATCATGGTGGTCGCCTATGTCGTCCGGAAGCTGCCGTTCTCGGTGAAGTCATCGAGCGCCATCCTGCACCAGATTGATCAGAGCCTGGAAGAAGCGTCGGTCAATCTTGGCGTCGCTCCATTCGCGACGTTTATGCGCATCACGGTGCCGCTCATTTTGGGTGGCATCGTCGGCGGCACGGTGCTGACGTTCGTGACGGTTGCGTCCGAGTTAAGCTCCACCGTTGTACTTTATAGCGGCCCCTGGATAACCATGACGGTGACGATGTTCCAGGCGCTCGAGGGAAACAGTCCGGGCGTCGCCACCGCGGCGGCGACAATATTGATCCTGTTTACGACCATTCCAGTGGCACTGGTATATAGACTGCTTCGGCGTCATGAGCTTTCGATGCTGTAGCTAAAAACGAAAGCCTGGCGATGATTGACCTGCGCAGCGACACGGTGACTTTGCCGACAGACGAAATGCGCGAGGCGATGCACCGCGCCGAACTCGGCGATGATTCCCGCGACCGCGATCCGACCGTGCGCCGCCTTGAAGAAATGTCAGCGGCCGCGACCGGCAAGGAGGCCGGCTTGCTGGTCGCCAGCGGCACCATGGCCAATCTGGTGGCGTTGCTGACGCATGCCAGTCGCGGCGGCGAGGTGTTGCTGGACGCGCAGTGCCATATCATGCGCAGCGAACTGGGCGGCGTAGCACTACTTGCGGGGCTATTCCCGAGAGTTTATCCGGCCCATCGCGGCGCGCCGGACGTCGCGGCGTTGAGCGAACTCATAAATCCCAGGACGACATCGAACCGGGTCGCCACCGCGCTGATCTGCGTTGAAACTTCGCACAATGACGCGGGCGGCGCGGTCGTGCCGCTCGACCGCCTTTCGGCGCTGCGCTCCGCCGCCGCTGGCAACGGGATTCCGATTCACATCGACGGGGCGAGGTTGTTCAACGCCGCCGTCACCCTTGGAGTGCCGGCGGCAGAGATCGGCCGTCATGGCGACAGCGTGGGTTTCTGCATCAGCAAAGGGCTGAGCGCGCCGGTCGGTTCGCTGTTGTGCGGGAGTGGAGCGTTCATCGAACGGGCGCGCTCCTATCGCCGGATGGTTGGCGGCGCGATGCGGCAGGCCGGCGTCATTGCGGCGGCGGGTATCGTCGCGCTGGAACAGATGGTCGACCGTCTGGCCGACGACCACAAACGCGCAAAACAGATTGCTCAAGGTTTGCATGCCATCGATCCGGCGCTCGCCGATCCGGGCCTGGTCGAGAGCAACATCGTCATGGTCGAGATCGGCGGTACCGGAAAAGACGCCAAGACCTGGATTTCGGCGCTGGCCGGCGGCGGCGTCAGGGCGGGGACCTGGAGCCCGACCTCGCTGCGTCTGGTCACCCATCGCCATATTGACGACGGCGCGGTTGAGCAGGCGATAGCGGCATTCCGTGACGTCCGGCAAGCGCGGAGCTAAGGGGCCGAACGCGGATATGAGTGGCGGAAGGGGTGAGATTCGAACTCACGGTACCCTTGCAGGTACGCCGGTTTTCAAGACCGGTGCCTTAAACCACTCGGCCACCCTTCCAATGCGCGTGTCATGCCCCGCCAATCTTGCCCTGTCCAATGCGGGAAGGCTGCCGCTATTGCAAGCACAGCGGCCGCCGGTCTATGAGATGCCACGGCAGCAGAGACGGCAAACGCGTTGGGAACCAATAATTTACCACGCCTTGCGGCAGGCGTTCATGGTTTCGCCGCGAAGTTGTATTCTGTTCGCTTCGGCACGGGGACTCAGTCCGGAATGGGGCGCGCTTCAGGATTTGTCGGGATGGCCGCGCGGTTCGGCGCGCTGGCGGCGGCATGCGCGCTGCTCGCCAGTTGCTCCAACAGCGGCAAGGTCGACTCGAAATACGGCGTCTCGTCGAGCGCGCGGGTGGTTGCGCCCGGCCAGCCGGTGCCGAAGGGCGGCGGCGCCTACCGCGTCGGCAATCCTTATGTCGTCGCCGGCCGCACTTACGTCCCGGAAGAAAACATCAATTACAGCGCCGAAGGCATGGCGTCGTGGTACGGCGACGATTTCCACGGCCGCTACACCGCGAACGGCGAAGTGTTTGACATGAATTCGATCTCGGCGGCGCATCCGACGCTGCCGATGCCGTCTTATGTGCGCGTCACCAATATGAAGAACCACAAGTCGCTGGTGGTGCGCGTCAACGACCGCGGGCCATTCTCCAATAACCGTATCATCGATCTGTCGGTGCAGAGCGCCAAGCTGCTCGGCTTCCATGGCCACGGACTGACGAAGGTGAAAGTTGAATATGTCGGCCGCGCGCCGCTCGCCGGCTCCGACGATCGCAAGCTGATGGCGACATTGCGCGATGGCGACCGTCCGGCCAAGCCCGCGCCGGTCCTGGTCGCCTCGGCCGGCACGGATTACGTGCCGGCGATGTTTGATTCACGCCCGCTGACACAAGTCCCGGGTCCGCAACGCCGCCCGGCGGCGCGGGGCGAGGGCGAGGCGGAAGCATCCGCCGGGGCCCGCCGCTCGACCGTCGAACTCGCGGCGAATGCGAGGACTCCCGCGGTGCAAAGCGCGCCGCTCGATCCGCCAGCCGCAAGCCCGCAAACCAGGCTATTCGCGGAACCATCGCCGTCGCCGGTTTCCGCCTACGCGCCGACCCGCTATGATGCGCCGGCACGGTTTCTCAACGGCCGCGGCCTTTACTGAGCCGCATTTGGACGCCAGGTAATCGCTGCGATTTTGCGCGCGATACGCTTCTGATTCCGCGGACCACATGCCGAACCGGACATCGACCCCGAGACGTTTTTTCGCCACGGCGCTGGCACTGGCGTTGAGTGTCTCGATGGCGACCGCGCAGCAAAAAAGCGCGACCACGCAGCCGAAAAAAGACGAGCCACAACTTACGGCGCCGCACGCCATCTTGATCGACGCGGAAAACGGCAGCGTGCTGTTCGAGCGCGCGGCAGACGATCTGATCTTCCCCGCCAGCCTCGCGAAATTGATGACGGCGGAATACGTCTTCAATGAACTGACGCAAGGCCACATCAAGCTTAGCGACGAATTCGTCGTCAGCGAAAATGCCTGGCGCAAGGGCGGCGCCCCCTCGCACGGCTCGACGATGTATGCCGCAATCCACAGCAAGGTCAGCGTCGATAATCTGCTGCACGGCGTGATCATCCAGTCGGCCAACGATGCGTGCATCGTCCTGGCGGAGGGCCTCGCCGGCAACGAAACCGAATTCGCAGCCAATATGACGAAGCGAGCGCGCCAGCTCGGGCTCGAGAAGTCGGTGTTCGGCAATTCGAACGGCCTGCCGGACCCGCGCACGCACGTGACTTCGCGTGAGCTCGCGGTCCTGGCGCGTTACATCGTCAATACCTATCCGGAATTTTATAAAATCTACGGCGAGAAAGAGTTCACCTGGAACAAGATCCGCCAGCAGAACCGCAATCCGCTGCTCGGGACAGTGAACGGCGCCGATGGCCTGAAAACCGGGTTCACCAGCGAAGCCGGTTACGGTCTGGTCGGCTCGGCGATCCAGAACAATTTGCGCCTGATCGTCGTGGTCAATGGCCTCAAGAGCGCCAA
>JBPCQM010000160.1:0-13002 GCA_050998115.1 Pseudolabrys sp.
GACCGATAGAGCAAAACGGCGGTGCGCAGTGCCCTTCGTGGTATTATCGCGGTGCGCGCGAAAATGTCCGCCCGAGCCGCTGTCATAGCAGCCGACGATATAACGCTCCATGCGGGTTACCTTGAACTGGTGCGCCTTGGCGATCTCCGGCACCACCCGGCGCTGCACCTTGCCCTGCAACAGTCGGATCAATTCGGGATCGCTGATTGTGTAGTCGGCGCGCCGCTTGTGTTCGGCATTGAGCGCCGGCACCGTCTTGCCGTTGACCTCACGCATGAAGCCGGATTCTTCGCCGCCGTGGGTCTCATAAAGGCCGATCAGGTGCTTGCACAATTCCGTCTCAAAAATATCCGGCAAGACCAGGATCGGCGGATGGATGTCGAAACCCGGAAAGCGTTCGAGCGGCGGCAGATCGGTTATCAGCTTCCTGATCGCCGGCAGGTCGCCGCCGTCGTTTTGAAACGGCACGACCGCAACAATCCGCAGCATCGGATCAATCAGCACCCAGCGGCGCTGATACGGGATCTTCGCCTCGTTGGGCCCGATTTCCGACGGCGCGCAGCCATAGTCGCGGCTGACCGCGCAATCAAAGTCGAGGAAGAAGCGCAGGCTGCGCGACAGTTCCTTGAAACGTTCCGACTGGGCGTCGGCGGGGCTGGCAACGACCCCGAAGAACGCCAGGTGCTCGTCATCGAACACCGGCCTGAGGTCATGGACCAATTTGAGCGCCGCCGTTGACTGCTGATCGGTAAGCGTGCCGAGAAACGCCATCAGGATGAAACGTCCACCGACGGTTTCGAAACGAAATTCAGGATTGACGGTGCTGCGGGCGGTAAACAGCGGCGCCGGATCGCCGCGTCCGATTAGTCGGAACTGTTGCATGGCAGCGCTCCGGAATTACTTCTCCCGGAACGCGCGCCGGAACGACTTCAATAGCGGATCGGTAAAATACTGCGCGAAGGTGCGGCTGCCGGTCATGATATAAACTTCGGCCGGCATGCCGGGGAACAGGCGCAGGTCCTCAGCCAGACCGGAAAATTCATGCCGGTCGATCCGCACCTTGACCTCGTAATATGACGGCATCGCCGCCGGGCCAGACGCGCCGGCTGATCCAGGCTGCGCGCCGCCGGGGGAGCCCTCGCGCATAATGTCGGGACTTACCCGCATCACCGTGCCTTTGAGCCGCGGCGTATGGCGCGAAACATAGGGGGTCAAATAGACCTCGGCGGGCAAGCCCGGGCGAACGACATCGATATCGTTCGGCGACAACTTGGCGTCGATGATCAAATCGTCGCTCTGCGGCTCAATGTCGAGGAGCGCTTCGCCCGGCCGCACCACGCCGCCGATCGTCTTGAAGCGAAGGTTAAACACCGTGCCATCGACCGGCGCGACGATATCGGTGCGCCTGAGCACGTCCTCGCTCGCCGGCAATGTCTCCTCGAGCTGCGCGATATCGCTGTTGGTCTTGGTCAACTGATCGGAAGCGTCCTGCTCAAATTGGGTTTGGCTGGTCAGAATTGACAGTTTGATCTCACCGGCGCGTTCGGCAATCCGCGCAACTTCCGCCAGATTGCTGTCGATGCGGCCCATGATGTCGGCGCGGGAGCGTTCAAGTGCAAGCCATTCCGGCTTGCGTGCCAAATTCTTGGCGATCAGATCTTTTTTGTCGGCGATCTCGTCCTCAAGAAAGGCCTGCTGCTTGTCGAGACTCTCGTTCTCCTTTTTCTTCGCGCTGGTCTGCTGGTCGAGTTGCAGGAGTTGCTGGCGCAATATCTGCTCGCGCTCGCTCAGAGACTTGCGGCGGATATAGAACAATAACACTTGATCGGCCGCGAATTTCTTGAATCCGGCGTCGGTTTCGCTCTCGGCAAAAGTCGGCGCCGCAAATTCACTGTCCCCTCGCAAATGCGCTTCAAGCCGCGCCCGCGTAACCTGCAATCGCAGCCATTGCTGACGCTTCGATGCGAACTGCGCGCGCGCCTGGATCGGCTCGAGCGTATAGAGGACCTGGCCTTCTTTCACGACCTGGCCGTCCGTGACATTGATGGCTCGAATGATGCCGCCTTCGAGATGCTGAATCACCCGACGTCCGGAATCCGGGCTGACGTTGCCGGAGGCAACGGCTGCGCTGGCCAGCGGCGCACGGCTCGCCCAGACCGCAAGGCTGCCGCACAGAAGCACGCCGATGCCAAAGCCAACCGCGACCACCGTCGCAAGCGAGCGCCGCAATGCCTTCGACGCCAGCGCCGAACGATTGCTGGATGGCGTGCTTTTGGATGGCCAAAGGAGCCGCGCAGCGGCATCCCGCAAGGAAATTGCCAGATCGCGAAACGTCGTCCGCCTAGTCATTACTGATTCCCTGCTGCCTCAGCGCTGCACCGCTTGCGGAACAGACGCGGCGGCTGGACGCGGTCCGCGCGCCTGCGTATTCAACTCGGCGAGAACTTCATCGCGCGGGCCAAATTTCTCAAGCGCACCGTCGCGCATCACCGCGATAGCGTCGACGTGGGTGAACAGCAGCGCGCGGTGGCTGACGATCACGACGGTCGAGCCGGCGTCTTTGAGCGCCTTGATGGAATCCGCCAACTTGATCTCGCCTTCATTGTCGAGATTGGAGTTGGGCTCATCGAGGACCACCAGGCGCGGCTTGCGCAATACCGCGCGCGCCAGCGCAATTCGCTGGCGTTGCCCGCCGCTGAGATAGGAGCCGGCCTCGCCGATATCGGTCTCGTAGGCGTTTTTCATGCCGAGGATCAATTCGTGACAGCCCGCGATTTTCGCCGCCTCGATCACGTCCTCGTCGGTCGCGTCACCAAGGCGCGCGATGTTATCGCGGATGGTGCCGCCGAAAAGCTCCACCGACTGCGGCATATAACCGATGTAGCGCCCGATTTGATCACGGTCCATATAGGCGATGTCGGCGCCGTCGAGCCGGACATGGCCGGCGCTGGGAAACCACGAGCCGACCAGCAGCTTGCACAGCGTGCTTTTGCCCGAGGCCGATGGACCTACCACAGCGACGACAGTTCCAGGCGGCACGCGAAAATCAACATTGCGCACGATCGGGCGCTGGCGGCCGGGCAATGCGTAGACCAGACCTTCTGCGCTGAGGCGGCCGGTAGGCGCCGGCAGAGCGGTGCTGCTTTCGAGGTCGGGGGCCTGCGCAACCATCGCGCTCAGGCGCGCGTAAGAAATACGCGCCGAAATAAATGATTTCCAGGCGCCGAGCGCTTGCTCGACCGGCGTTAGCGCACGGCCGAGAATAATGGATGCCGCGATCATGCCACCGGCGGTTAATTCGTTACGCGTCACGTAGAATGCGCCGACGCCTAGAATCGCCACCTGAATTCCGATACGCACCGCCTTGGTAACGGCGGAAATAACGGCGGTGCGATCGCTCGCGACTTGCGTTACTTCGGAAATTTCCAGCGACAACTTGTCAATGCGACCGGATATCGACTTGAACATTCCCATCGCATGAATGACGTCGGCGTGCCGCAGCGAGGTCGCGGTGAAGCTGTTCATCCGCAAAGCGCGTTCGCTGGTGAGGATGGCAGCTTTGCGCGTGAAGACATCGTTGATCACTGCGAGGCCGAACAGGATGACGGCGCCGCCGACGCCGATGGCGCCGAGCATCGGATGAATAATAGCGATGATCAGCAAGAATCCCGGCATCCAGGGCGCGTCGAAAAACGGCAGGATGTTCGGGCTTCCGACGAAAGCACGCACGGTTTGCAGGTCGCTCATCGCGCTGGAGGCCATGCGGCCGGAAATTCGCGAATGATGCAAGGCCGCGTGCAACACTTCCGCGCGCAACGTTTCATCCCACCAACGCCCGATGCGCGTGAGCGCATAAGAACGGGCACCGTCGAACAACGCGAGAAACACCAAACAAATGACGGTGAAAAGCGAAAGATACGCGAGGGTATCAAGATGATGCGTAGTAAGGACGCGATCGTAAACCTGCTGCATATAGATCGGCGAAACCAGAACCAGCAAATTGACGAAAAAGCTGAAGATTGCCACGACCGCCATACCGTAGACGCTGTTGCGGATTGCGCTCGCAAGCAGCGTTGATTTAGCGGCGTTCGTCTGTCTTAGAGCCAAACTCAGTTACCCCTGGCCACGCGCGGCAGCCACATATCCATTGTCGAAAAATGAAGCACCGCGTCCCCGGACGGCCCGCGCGATCCCCTCAAATTAGTGCCGCCAAATCTTGGCCGTTTAAGGTTTACCGGGGGTTATTATGAGCGATACCGCATTTTCGACAGGCCATCAATTTGGAGATTGCTGGCCGTGGTTAACGGCGAAGTGGACCGGCCTGCAGCCGGTTCCACGCCGTTCAAACGCCTGCAATGGTTAAAGAATCATAAATCACCGGAACTTTCGCCGCGTTTTAGGTTTGCGGCCAAGGCCAGCAAGCCGACCTTGATCAGCCAGTGCAACGTGCGCGCGACCGCGGCAGCGTCTTCCGGCTTGAAGCTTCCAATGACCTCGCCCACAGCGTGGGCGCGCTTGTCGGCGAATGTTTCGTGAAGCTGCTGAAATTGCGCCCGGCCGGCAAGCACGCCCGGATTGACGACGATACCGGGCTGCTTGACGAGTTCGCTCCAGCGATCGAACTGCGGACCGCGCAAAAGCGCGCTGTCATCATTCAGCCGATGCGATGGAAATCCGGCAAAGACATACGAGGGGTCGTACATTTGCCATGACGTCGACGACGGGTCTTTGTCGGCGCGGGCATGGCTAAGTTTCTTGATTTGCTCGCGCCACAGATCCTGGTAGCGCGGCATCACCGCCTTCCAGTCAAATTTGTCGGCGACGGTCTTGCCGGCGGCCTCCGCGAGGCGCGTACGCAGCGCCGCATCGCCGGCAAGCCGGGTCAGCGCCGCCGCCGTCTGTTCAAGATCGACGAAGCACAGTTGGCTGGCGGCCCCGATATAGCGATCGTAGGTGTCGATGCCGCTGACATAGCGGTAGGCCGCGTCGCCCAGCGAGCCCGATGGCATGTAGCTGTCGACCAATATGCCGTTGACGCCGTCCTCGATCGCTTCGCGGTAGCCATTCCAGTTGGAAGCGACGACCGGCAGTCCCGCCGCCAACGCCTCGATCACCGTGAGGCCGAAGCTTTCCTGGATATTGTCGGACAGCGAGCAAAAAATGTCGGCCGCCGCCCAGACGGAAAACCGCGCCGCCTCCTCCCGGCCGTCGACATGATAAAACGGCACCGACGGGGCCATCGACTTCGCGGTCTCCATGAAAACGCGGCGCTGAAAGTCGTCGTTAAACCAGCCGCACCAGAGAATAGCGAGGCGGCGTTTGGACTTCGCCACGGCAAGCTCGGCCGCCTGCGCGAGCTGGAACGGCGCGGCCTTGGCGTGCACGCTCAACCGCCCGAAAAATAGAACGACCGTGACGTCGTCGGCGATATTGAGCTGCTTGCGCCATTTCGCGCGATCGGCATCCTTACGCGTGAAGCGCTTGCCGTGAACGCCGAGCGGAATGATCGGCAACATCGGGCGGGTGAATTTCGTCGCACCCTGGCGCGCGCGCAAATCGTTCTCGACGCTCGCGAGCACGCGCGATACCGCGTCATGCACGGCGCGCGAGGTGCAGATCACCGCGTCCCACGGCTGGACCGGCACCTGCAGCAACCCGGCGACGCCGTCGAGCGCCTCGCGCGAGGATATCGTATGCGTTACCCCGCACAATGCGTAGCTGGCGTCGCCGAGAAAGCTCCGGATCTTGGCCTCGTCGGCGATCCCGGGATAGGGCAAATTCAGCAGCGCCTGCCGGCGCAATATGTCGACGTCGCCGCGACGGACCGCACGCGCCATGAGCGGCCGGCCGCTTGCCCTGACGCTCTGCCCAAACTCGTCAAAGCCCTGTTCGCCAAGACACAGGGCATAGACATCCGGGCCGCCCGCATGCTCGAGAAAGGCGGTCAGGAAGCTTTCGCCCGCTGAGTGCCGGCCCTTGAGATCCTTGCGTTTCACCCGATAGCCGTCGGGATGGTAAAGCAGAACGGGGTTTGGCGGCTGGCTCATGGGTATTCCAGAAAACGGCAAGATCAACGATAAGACCAACGATAAGACCAAAGATAAGTCCAACGGCGAGACGCTGAATGTGAATTCTATGGCCGAGAGCGCAAATACCAAAACCATCAAGGCGCCGCCGGCACCAACCGAAAACCCGGCGCCCGGCATCGGGATTGACGTGCTGGCGCGGCGGGCGGCAGTATTTTACGAGCAGGGCCATCTCGAAGCCGCCCGGCAGCTCAGCCTCGAAATCGCCACCCGCTATCGCGGCCACGTCGAAACGCTGCTGACGCTGGCGCACACCTTGCGCGATATGGGCCGCTTCGACGAAGCGATCACGGTGCTCCAGCGCATTGCCAGGATCGACCGCGACAATGCGCGCGCCCACGCGGCCTACGCGTTGACCCTGTTCTACAAGGAGGACTGGACGCGCGCCTGGCGCGCCTATGACGTGCGCTTCAAGCTGATGGAGAGCCCGCCGCAGGTCACGGTGCCGGACAAGGACGGCAAGCCGGTCAAGCTGGCGCCGTGGCGCAAGGGGCCGCCGCCGGCGTCGCTGCTGGTGCTTGGCGAACAAGGGCTCGGCGACACCATTATGTTTGCGCGCTTTCTGCCGCTGCTGACGCAGCAGGGCGTCAAGATCACCGCCGTGGTGCAAGGCATGTTGTTCGATCTGCTCAAGACGCTCGACGCCGACATTGAGTTTCGTCCGATCGAGAAGCCGGGCAGCGTCCGCGGCATCAAAGGCTGGACGCCGCTGATGCACCTGCCGCAGGCGCTCGGACTGACGCCGGAGCAGTTCATCCCGAAAATGCCGTATCTGCGCGCTGAGCCCGAGCGCGTCGCCCGGCGCAAGAAGCAACTTGGCAAGCACGGCTTCAAAGTCGGCATCGTCTGGCAGGGCAATTACGATCCCCGCATCGACCAGGGCCGCTCAGCGCCGCTGTCGGCATTCGCGCCGCTGGCCGAGATTCCCGGCGTGCGGCTGATCAGCCTGCAACGCGGCAAGGCGGAAGAAGACATCGGCAAGGTTGCGTTCGGCAGCAAGATCGAGAACCCGGGCGCCGACATCGATCTCGCCACCGACGGATTTCGCGAAACCGCGGCCTTGGTCGAGGCGGTGGACCTCGTGGTGAGCGTCGACACCTCGGTCGCGCATGTCGCCGGCGCGCTCAACAAGCCGGTCATCATCATGATTAAACGGCTCGGTTCCGACTGGCGCTGGCTCTATGGACGGTCCGATACGGTCTGGTACCCCGCCGTGCGCCTATTGCGCCAGGCCATGCCCGGAGATTGGACCGAACTGCTCGCGCGCGTTGCCCAAGAGGTGCGCCAGCGGGCCAAGAATTAGCCGATAAGAATTAGAGCGCGATTTGATCAAAATTGAATCAGCCACAAACTCCGCTCGTCCTCGCACTCGGGTCCGATCTTCGATCGGCCCGAGCACAGGCTCCAGCGGGGACCAGCCTGTGCAACAGCGCCCGGCTTAAGTCTAGATTCCCGCTTCTGCGGGAATGAGCGGAATATGTTTCGACCTATAGCAATCACGCTCTAAGCCAACAAGAATTAGCCACGCGGAGTCTTTGTCGAGCCTTTGCGGATCGGCTTGATTGCAAGTCCGCCGGTTTTCGCGTTCAATTCCTCCGCCGTCCGGGGGCACGGCATGACGGAGGTATTCGACGCGTTGAATGCCGCCGGATCGTTCAATCGGCGCACGGCCCTGGCCGCGGTGTTTCGGCTCCGTAGCGCGCCTGCAAGTGGTGGATTGCATCATGGCGACCTGGATGTCCGGCTACGTCGCCGATGTGGCCTATACGCTGGGGTTTTATCGGGAACTGGCGCCCTCCTTCCTGCACTTCGCTTGCCTGATCAACGGCGTCGACGCGCCGCCGCTGGGGCGGCCGATGCGCTATTGCGAGTTGGGCTGCGGCCGCGGCTATGGCACGGCGCTGCTGGCGGCCGCTAACCCGGATGTCGAATTCGTCGGCGTCGATTTCAATCCGTCGCACATTGCCGAGGCGCGCAGCCTCGCCTCGCGCGCTGGGCTCACCAACGTCACGTTCATGGAAATGGGATTTGGCGATGCCGCGCGTTCGAGCGATCCCAGGCTGTCGAACTTCGACGTGGTGGTGCTGCACGGCGTCTATACCTGGGTCGCGGCCAGCGTGCGGAAAGAGATCGACCAGTTCATCCGCGACAAATTGCTGGCCGGCGGCGTCGTCTACAACAGCTATAACGCGATGCCCGGCTGGGCCAACGCGGTGCCGATCCAGCATCTGCTGATGGAAGTGGCGAATCGCTCTTCGCGCGACAGCATGGCGGCGATCAAGGAGGGCCTCGAACTGCTCGGCACCTTGTCCGAGAAGAACAGCGCCTTTGTCGGGCAGAGCCCCGGCATCAAGGCCCGCATCGAGCGCATGCGCAAGCAGGATCCGGCCTATCTGGTGCACGAATTCCTCAACGCCGGCTGGCAGGCGCTGTTCGTCACCGAGGTGATCGCCAATTTTTCCGAGGCCAAGCTGACCTATGTCGGCTCGGCGACGCTGCTGGAGAACCGGCTCGACCTCTGCGTGCCGAAAGACCTGCAGCCGATCGTTGCCGCGGCGCCCGACGTCGCCATGCGCGAAATGCTGAAGGATTTCGTGATCAACAAGCAATTCCGCCGCGACATCTATGTGAAGGGGCCGCAGACGATGTCGGCGCGCGACCAGCGCCAGGGCTTCGACAAATTGGTCTTTGCGGCGACCGGTCAGAGCAAGGACCTGCCGGAGAAATTTCCGATGCCGATCGGCGAAGTCACCCCCAAGAAGGAAACTTTGGCCGCGTTGACGGCGACGATGGCGGAAAAGCCGGCGACCGGTGCCGAACTGATCGCGGCCGGCGCCAAGGCCGGCATCCGCGAGGGCGACGTCATTTTGCTGATTCTACTATTGGTCAATGGCTCGATCATCACCCCGGGGCGCGCCGACCACGCCGGCGCCGATCGCAGCGCCAGCCGCCGCCTGAACGACCTGATGTTCGAACTGGCGCCGGCCGCCGACAGCCATCGCTTTGTCACCTCGCCGGTGCTCGGCTCGGCCATTCCGGCGGCCTTCGTCGACCGCCTGATCGCGCCGCTGGTCCTCAAATCGCCCAAGGCCGACGACGCCGAGATCGCGCGGCAGACCTTCGACCGCATCGCCAAGGCCGGGCAGAGCTTCCGGCGCGACGGCAAGGCGCTGGAAAAGACCGACGAGAACGTGGCGTCGATCGTCGGACTGGTGAAGGAATTCCGCGAGCAGCGGCTACCGCGCTGGCGCGCGCTCGGCGTGGTCGACGGCAAGGGCAAGTAAACGCTGAGCGGCAAAGCCGCCGCCAGTGGTCGCCGCCATGACGAATAAAATGGTCATCCTTGCGACGCCACGTTCGCTAGACGAAGATGCCGACGTGATTGGCGGTGAGAGTGCGCTGTTGAAGTCGGCAAGTCCAATGTCGCGAGGGCGGACAAAAAAAAAACCGCCGCGGTTTCCCGCGGCGGTGACATCGCGCATGGTCGCCCTACTCCAAAGGGCAACTCAGCGGTATTGGATGCGTGGTTACGCCACCGAGAGACCGCCCACAATGAAGGGCGAAGCAGCCGCCAGCACCTGACCCTTGCTGAGCGGTTCGTCAAAGGCGCCGTCCCAGGGCCGCACGCCCCGCACGCGACGGACTTCCGCGGCGTGGCGCGCTTCCAGCGAGTGGATGCGCAACGCCGTCGTGAGGATGAGGCGGCTGTCCATCAGATTTGTCGCCTGGCCCTTGTAGGCGCGCACGCCGAGGTCCTCGAAGGTCTGCGACAGCTTGGCGAAAGTACCGAAGTTCGAGAACACGTCGGGATAGCGGCCACCCCCCGTAAAATCGAACTCTGGGCTACGAACCGCGGCAAAACCCAGCACAACATTGAGCGCAAACACGTGCTCTTGTTCATGCGTGCCAATGGTCTGGAATACCGTCTGATACTCCGGCGGAATGAGTCCCGGTGTGTTCAGCGCAATGCTGTAAAAATCGCGCTCGAGATATTCAAGCGTCAAGGCGAAGTTGAGCACGTCGATGATCTGCTGTGGGAGGAAGAATTCAAGCAGCGCGAATGCTTTCTTCGAGGTGGCGGCCAGCAGGATCGGCGCGGTCGCCAAGGCACCGAGCGCGACCGAGGTATTGGTCAGAAGACCCCGGCGTGAGGTGATGTGTTCGGCGATATCGGGGTCGATGCCATCCAGCAGCGTTGCACCGCCATCCGACTTGGCCGGAAGCAATGCAGGAACGGAGCTTGTGTCGACAATGCTTTGGTCGTTTTCCAATATGTCATGCATGGCCTAATTCCCGATATTGGCAGCCGAGATCGGCGTGCGGATGTAAGGACCGGCGCTTGCGAGCACGACGCCCGGCGAATGTTCGACGTCAAGGCCGAGGATATTGGCTACTGCGAAGGATGAGCCAAGCGGCACGAGCAGGTCGTGAAGGATCGCGGCATGGCGCCCCTCAACCGAGACGATGCGGCCGGCCTGCAACAAGTAGTTCGGATTTTGCAGATATTGGCCGGCGCCGTTATAGGCGGAGACGCCGAGATCTTCGAACGTGGCTGCCGTCGTCAGCACGCTTTCCCGGCTGGAGAAATCGACCGAGGAGAAGTCGACCTCAAGCGCGGGAATGGCGTTGCCGCCAAGCGCGCCGCGCAAAAAGTTGCGATGAGCGACTTCGTGACTACGAATGTCGGACAGATAACTGCGTTCTCGTCCACTCATCCCGGCATAGGGTCGCGCCATGACCATCGTATAGTACGCCGCTTCGAGCTGTTCGAGCGCGTAAGCGTAGTTCAAAATACCGATATCGCCGGAACCGAGATCGACAACGCCGTTATAGGATGCGCCGCGCTGGGCAAATGCTTTCGTCAAATCGAGATCGGGGCCCGCGCC
The DNA here is from genome assembly GCA_050998115.1 of Pseudolabrys sp. Taxonomy (GTDB): domain Bacteria; phylum Pseudomonadota; class Alphaproteobacteria; order Rhizobiales; family Xanthobacteraceae; genus Pseudolabrys. Next base: position 10,973 of record JBPCQM010000160.1, read on the forward strand.
AAAGCTAGCCGCGCCAATCGCCGCGCCGAGCGTCCATTTAAAAAGTGAGCGGCGCGTTTCATCCGGCGCTCCCTCAGGTCTATCTGCCACCGACATCCCACGACCTCCTTTTACGCGTTCGATATATTGCCGCGTTTGCGCCACAATGATCGCGGCTTCGCGCCAAAGCGTCCGTCGTGTATGCGACACTCGAGCGGAAAGATTCCCCGCAGAGGGGGAACCAAGTTCAAGATAGCCGCCCGAGATCGCGTCAACTCCGAACGCGGACGCATTCGCAAGCGTGGCCTTGGAGGACCGCGGGATCAATCACCTCGATGGTTCCGCGGCGATGAACGGCAATCGCGCCATGTTCGCGCAGCTTTTGCAATTCCTTGTTGAGCGAGGCGCGGTGAACGCCAAGTATTTCCGCCAACGTTTCTTGGGTAACGGAGATGGGCTGGCCGTCGCCGCGGCGATGAATGTCAAGTAGCCATCGCGACAGGCGTTGTTCGAGTCCGTGCAAAACATTACAGGCGGCAAGGCGGCTGGCTTGTGACGTGAATCTTTGCTGGTAATCGACTAGCGCGGTTTCAAGACCTTCGCATTCCTGCAAAAGCGCGGGTATCCGGGTCATCGCAATGCGCAGAGCGGCACCGCCAATCAAAACCTGCGCTCGCGTTTCGGTCACGCGCTCCGAATGCGGCAGCGACAAGCCAATTACGCCTTCGCGTCCGACAAGCGCGACGCCGGTGGCACGGCCGTCGTTCATCACAGCCATCATTGCGACGACGCAACCGCGCGGGAAATAGACATATTCTTCAATGGCGCCGGCTTCGTGGACAGTGAAGCCGGTGGGCAAAATGAGGTTACGACCCCGCGCTTGCAGAAGGGCGGCAGATCGCTCGGAGAGCATGCTCAACAGATAATTAGATTCCAGGTGCTGCTGCACGCTTTCCTGCCGCATGGCCGGGCATTTGCCGAATGCCGGTGTGTCACTCCCCCTTGAATCAGTTCAGATGAGATACGCAGCAGCCCCCGCGTTGGATCACCCTGAATCCGGCAAAGGCAGAATATAGAGGCGGAGGAATAACTACCGTCGCATTGACGACAGAAAGTTCCAAATTTGATAGAATGCCGGGTCCATAAAAAAACCGCCGCGGTTTCCCGCGGCGGTTTCTCATTTGCGGAGGGCAGCTCCACAGATGATAACGGCCACCATTGCTGGCGGCCGGATGCACCACAGCCGCCGTTTCCGGCGGCTGCGAAGAGAGTTCTGTCATCGTAATGAGGATTGCTCGTTCAAGTTTCGTCCTTGGCAGACCTGGCAGCGACCTACTCTTCCAAGCCTTAAGGCTTAGTACCATCGGCGCAGAGGAATTTAACGGCCGAGTTCGGGATGGGATCGGGTGGTAGCTCCTCGCATATACCACCAGGTCGGCCAAGGACGAGAATTTGGACGACTTGAATCAAGCTTTCGCGGAGCGAACGCGCAGTCCTCGGACTTGGCCCGGGGACGCAGTAAAGCGCGAGCGAAGCGAGCGTCCCGGACTTGATCCGGGATCTCGATCCGCAAGCTGTGGTCTTTCGTTTTCAGTGATTGCCATTGCTTGTCTCGAGAAGAATCTCGAAGAAACCAATGGGCATTGGAAATGAGAGCAATCAAGACAATCGAGCGATTAGTACCGGTAAGCTCAATGCGTTGCCGCACTTACACACCCGGCCTATCAACGTGGTGGTCTACCACGGCTCTCAAGGGAGAACTCGTTTCGAGGTGGGTTTCTCGCTTAGATGCCTTCAGCGATTATCCCGTCCGCACATAGCTACGCTGCACTGCCGCTGGCGCGACAACAGCTCCACCAGAGGTGCGTTCATCCCGGTCCTCTCGTACTAGGGACAAATCCTCTCAATTCTCCTACACCCACGACAGATAGGGACCGAACTGTCTCACGACGTTCTGAACCCAGCTCACGTACCACTTTAATCGGCGAACAGCCGAACCCTTGGGACCTGCTCCAGCCCCAGGATGTGATGAGCCGACATCGAGGTGCCAA
>JBPCQM010000204.1:0-4389 GCA_050998115.1 Pseudolabrys sp.
CTTGACCATTCTGCGTCCGGCTTCGCCGGTCCTGGCGGTAAGCTTGAACGCGACCTGCGGCAGGTCGATGACGATACGGTAAGGATCGGCCAGCGTGAAGGCGGCCATATCGATCTTCTGGCTTAAATCGACAACGAAGCGGGTCTGGCTGTCGTCGCCACCTAACCGCACGTCACTCGCCACCGGCAGCTCGGTCTTGCCCGAAACCGCTGGCGGGCGCGGCGCGGCGCCCGCCACGGTCAGACCAGTCATCCCTAAAAGCAGCGCGATAACGACGATGTTGGCGCGAAGCATCACGAATCCAGCCCCATTGGCGCGATTTTACTCCATTCGGAAGTGAAGCGTGCAAAGGAACTTGATCAGAGCTCGGAATCCGGCCGCGACTGTTGCGCACTTGCACAGGCTTTGCTTGCCAGAGCGTGACTCCAGCCTTATGTAGAAGGTGCTAACGGTTCAGTTTTCCGGTTTTGCCGCGTTCGGGCATCCGGCAAGCCGCTTCAGGGTCGCCTCCCAAGGAGAGGGCGAGCTGGCGGTTGCAGGTGATGCCCCTAGTCAGGACGACCGGATTGGCGCCGTTCTTCGGAACATTGGCTTATTTGGGCTTTTGTGCCGTTCGCGCCTTGAACTTGAAAGCACAGAGAAACCGCGACCGAGCCTCCGGGGCGGCCGTAGCGCCAAGGTTATAAAATTCATGCTGCTTCTTTCGCAGCACCGACGCTTCGAGACAAAGACCTCACGTTGTCGCGACAATCACGCGACGGCGCGGCCCTCTAGCGGCCGCACCGCGTGTTCGCGTGCCGTCGCGCATCATTTCCTCAACCACAATCAAGCCGGCCCCCTCCCGTGTCACCTCGCGCCGTTTTCGTCGCGCCAGGAATCCCTCAACGACGCCAGCGGGCCCGCTTTAGTGAGATTCCGTTATGGCCAACAAAATGCTGATCGATGCGACCCACCCCGAGGAGACCCGGGTGGTCGTCCTGCGCGGCAATCGCGTCGAAGAATTCGACTTCGAGTCCGCTAACCGCAAGCAGTTACGCGGTAACATCTATCTCGCCAAGGTTACGCGCGTCGAGCCGTCTTTGCAGGCGGCCTTCGTCGACTACGGCGGCAATCGCCACGGCTTCCTGGCGTTTTCAGAAATCCATCCCGACTATTATCAAATTCCGGTGGCCGACCGGCAGGCGCTGATCGAGGACGATGCGCGCCAACACCGCGACGACGAAGCCGAACACGAGCGCCGCTCCGGCCGTCACGGGCGCGGACGTCATCGCAGCCGAAACGCGCATCGCCGCGACGAGGCGGTGCGGAGTGAACCGCGAGCCGCGCAAGCCGTACAAGACACCCCGCATACCGAAGAGACGCTCGGCGGCGAGACGCAGGACGTCACCGCTATTCCGATTGGAGAAAATATGGCCGGCGCCTTGCCGGTCCCGGAACATTCCACCGGACTCTTGCCAAACGACAGCGGCGATGCCGCGGCTGCACATGCCCAAGGCGAGGCGGACGATCACGGCCACGACCGTTCCGATCATGATCGCCATGATCATGAACACACCCCTGAACACCAGGACCACGAAGCCGCTGATGATCACGAAGAGCGTAACGCAGGCGAAACTTACGAAAGTGCCGAAGCCGCCACTCCCGAGTCGAGCGAGCCGGTAGCCGCCAACGGCAACGAAGCCATGCCGGCGCAAGAAAACGAGAACGGCGGTGAGCACCCCGAGGAGGACGTCGTCGAATCCGTCGGTGGCGCCGACGCGCTGGAAGAGGCTCAGGAGCGCGCGCCAAGGGTACGCCCGCGCCAATACAAGATTCAAGAAGTCATCAAGCGCCGCCAGGTCATGCTGGTGCAGGTCGTCAAGGAAGAGCGCGGCACCAAGGGCGCGGCGCTTACCACTTACCTCTCGCTGGCCGGCCGTTATTCGGTGCTGATGCCCAACACCGCGCGCGGCGGCGGCATCAGCCGCAAGATCACCAGCGCTGAAGACCGCGGCCGCCTCAAGGAAATCGCCCAGGACCTCGAAGTGCCGGAAGGCATGGGCGTCATCCTGCGCACCGCTGGCGCCAGCCGCACCAAGATCGAGGTCAAGCGCGACTTCGAATACCTGCTGCGGCTTTGGGAAACGGTGCGCGACCTCACGCTGAAATCAACCGCGCCGAAGCTCGTCTATGAGGAAGGCTCGCTGACCAAGCGCTCGATCCGCGATCTCTACAATAAAGACATAGACGAGATCATCGTGGCCGGTGACGAAGGCTACAAGGACGCCAAGGAATTCATGCGCATGCTCATGCCGAGCCATGCGAAGAATGTAAAACTCTATCGCGACACCCAGCCGGTATTCACGCGGTTCGGCATCGAGAGTCAGCTCGACGCGATGTTCTCGCCGACCGTGCAGCTGCGCTCCGGCGGCTATATCGTCATCAACCAGGCCGAGGCGCTGGTCGCGATCGACGTCAACTCGGGCCGCGCCACCCGCGAGCACCACATCGAGGACACCGCGCTCAAGACCAATTGCGAGGCGGCCGAAGAAGTCGCGCGGCAATTGCGGTTACGCGATCTCGCCGGGCTGATCGTCATCGACTTCATCGACATGGAGGAAGGCCGCAACAACCGCACGGTCGAGCGGCGCCTGAAAGAAGCGTTGCGCCACGACCGCGCCCGCATCCAGGTCGGCCGCATCTCGCATTTCGGCCTGATGGAAATGTCGCGCCAACGCATCCGCACTTCGGTGCTGGAAAGCTCGACCGAGAAATGCCCGACCTGCGGCGGCTCAGGACACGTGCGCTCGGTGTCTTCGGTGACATTGGCGCTGTTGCGGGCGATCGAGGAAATGCTGATCAAGGGCGCTACGCACAATCTGATCGTGCGCACCCGCGCCGAAGTTGCGCTCTATATCCTCAACCAGAAGCGCGGCCACTTGCGCTCGCTGGAGGAGCGCTTCCAGGTCACCATCACCGTCAATGCCGATCCGAGCGTGGTCGGCACCCAATCCTTCATGGTTGACCGCGGCGAGCAGGTGCACACGCCCGAGGCGGCGCGGGCGATCGCCGCCGCGCAGGTCGGCGCCCTCCCCCCGATCGTCGAGGACGAGGACGACCATTACGTAGAGGAGGGCTTGGAGGAGGGCTTGGAGGAGGACGCCGGAGCGGAAGTAGAATCCGAGCCGGCACCCGAGAGTGAATACGCGTCGTCCGAAGCCGAGGCGAAAGAAGCCCAAGAGATCGAAGCGGGACAAGGCGATGACGAACCCGCCCATCAAGGCGATGCCGACGGCGATCAGCAAAGGCGGCGCCGGCGACGCGGCGGCCGGGGCCGCGGACGCGGCGATAGCCGGGGCCGTGGCGGCGAAGGCCGCGGGCCTCGCGACAGCGGATTTGTCCCGGAACCCGCGGCGCAATACGCCGCACCGCAGGACAATCCAAACGCGGGTGAGCCGGCCGAAGATGCAAATCAACAGCCACAGATGGCCGGCCCGATGCGAGAGGGCGGCGAAGCCGCGAATGGCGCGCCGAGGCGCCGCCGCCGCGGCCGGCGCGGCGGCCGGCGCAACCGGCAAGGTCGTAACGACGGCCGTAACAGCGAGAATGGTTTTGCTGCGCAAGGCGATCAGGGCGATCAGCACCTTGACCAGAATGGCGGGCCGCAGCAGGTTGAACCCGATTATGACGCGCCCGCGTCAGCTTCACCTGCCACGCCAGCCTATGTGCCGCCAATGGATCCGCCGCGCGCCGAACCTGCGCGCACCGAGGCGACAGCGGAATCTGAACTGCCACGCCGCCGTTCGACCGTGCGCGAGGCAGCGCCGATCGGCCAAGGCTGGTCGCCGCCGCCTGCCGCCACACCGACGCCGGCCGCCGCACCGGTGGTCACCAGCGGCAGCGAGGAGCCGGCACAACCGAAGCGCGGCTGGTGGGGCAAGCGGCTGCTAGGCGGCGACGACTGAGCACGCTCGCTCGGCGACGCGGCGAAAGGGCTGCACATGAGTGAGGTTATCTAGATTGGCGCCATGCAGTTGCGCTTTCTGCGCTCGAAGTATGACACCGGCGGGGCGCTGGATATGTTTGAGGTGACGGTCCCGCCGAACTCCCGCATGCCGGTCCCTCACCACCACCGCGATTGGGAAGAGACGATTTACGGCCTCGAAGGCGCCGTTACCTTCACGGTCGCAGGTTCGCGAGTTGATGTGGCCGCTGGAGGCGATATTTTCATCCCCCGCGGCGTTGTCCACGGCTTCATCAACAAGGGGCAGGCCGTTGCGAAAATGTTGTGCGTTCTCACGCCCGGAGTGCTCGGACCAGAATTCTTCCGTGATAATGAGCGCGCTTGTCTCGGGGACCTCGCCTCCTGATCCAGCTAAGATGAAAGAGACGATGTTGCGTCAGGGGTTG
>JBPCQM010000241.1:0-18770 GCA_050998115.1 Pseudolabrys sp.
TTCGAATCCTAAAGAATGGAGTCGCCTCCACGGGGTGCGATATTCGATGCGAGAATATTTCGGTTGGATCAAAGCGATCTAGGCGTCGGCATCCCGCGTTGTCGCGGCGGCGTGGAGCTGTAAGCCAGAGCGTCATGGTTGGTTTGTCGTGCACACATCGCGGGGCGGCAACGTTTTTCATGGCGATGGACAGAAACCCATATCGGCGTCCATAAGTTCGCCTTCCATAAGTTCGCCTTCCATGCCGTTAGAGGACAGCATAAGCCCTTGAATAATCGAGCACACCGCTTCTGTATCGCGCCGATGATGGAATGGACCGACCGGCATTGCCGGTTTTTCCATCGCCTGCTGACGCGCCGCGCGCTGCTCTATACCGAAATGCTGACCACCGCGGCGATACTGCGCGGCGATCGCGGGCGGCTGCTTGGCTTTGACGCCTTCGAGCAGCCGGTGGCGTTGCAGCTCGGCGGCTGCGATCCGGCGGCGCTGGCGCAGTCGGCCCGCATCGGTGAGGCGTTCGGCTATGCCGAGATCAATCTCAATGTTGGCTGCCCGTCCGACCGCGTGCAGGAGGGCCGCTTCGGCGCCTGTCTGATGGCGGAGCCGGCGCTGGTCGCCGATGGCGTCGCGGCGATGAAAGCCGCGGTGAAAATTCCGGTCACGGTGAAATGCCGGCTCGGCATCGACGAGCAGGATCCGAACCAGGCGTTGTTCGGCTTTGCCGCGGCGGTGCAGGCCGCCGGCGCCGATGCGCTGATCGTGCACGCCCGCAAGGCCTGGCTGAAGGGGCTGTCGCCGCGCGAGAACCGCGAGGTGCCGCCACTCGATTACGCCATCGTGCACCGGCTCAAGGCCGCGCATCCGGACTTCGAGATCGTGCTTAATGGCGGTATCGCCAGCGTCGATATCGCGGAGGAACAACTTGCCCGTATCGACGGCGTGATGATGGGCCGCGCCGCCTATCAGGAGCCGTGGCGGCTGCTTGAAGTCGACGCGCGGCTGTTTGGCGCCGCGGTGCCGTTTCGTTCCGCCAAAGCGGCGGCGCTGGCCTTGGTGCCTTACATCGAGCGCGAGATCGCCAACGGCGTGCGGCTTAACGCGATGACGCGGCACATGCTCGGCCTGTTCCGCGCGGTGCCGGGCGCCCGCGCGTTTCGCCGCCATCTGGCGACCGAAGCGGTCAAGCCCGGCGCGAGCGCGCAGGTGCTGACCGACGCGCTGGCGCTGGCGGTGGACAGCACCGCTGATTTGGCGCGCATCGCCGCGTAATTTTTCCGAAGGCTGCCGGAGACCGCATGCTGGGATATCCGCTCGGCGAGATCGCCTGCCTCGTGCTGCTGATCCTTGCCGGCGGCGTCGTCACCGGGATTCTGGCTGGCCTGTTCGGCATCGGCGGCGGCGGCATCATCGTCCCGGTGCTGTACGAGGTGTTCGGCCTCATGCACGTCCCCGACGAACTGCGCATGCAGCTTTGCATCGGCACCTCGCTCGCCATCATCGTGCCGACCACGCTGCGCTCCTACGCCGCGCACAAGAAAAGGGGCGCGGTGATCCCGCAAGTTCTGCGTGCATGGACGCTGCCGGCCATCACCGGCGTCGTCATTGGCTCTGTCACCGCATTTTTTGCGCCGGGTGGGGTGTTCAAGATTGCCTTTGTCTTGTTCACCATTTTCATTGGCGCGAAGATGCTGTTCGCCGGCGACCGCTGGAATATCGGCGATCACTTGCCCGGCCGCGGCTTGCTCACGCTCTACGGTTTCATCACCGGCCTGCTGTCGTCGCTAGTCGGCGTCAGCGGCGGCGCGGTTTCGAACGCGGTGCTCACGCTCTATGGCCAGCCGATGCAACGCGCGGTCGCCACCTCGGCCGGCATCGGCGTGCCGATCACTATTGTCGGCGCCATCGGCTATGCCATCGCCGGCTGGCCGCACATCCAGCAATTGCCGCCGGGCTCGCTCGGTTTCGTGTCGTTGATCGGCTTTGCGCTGATGGCGCCGGTGTCGAGCTATATGACCGGCTACGGCGTCCGGCTGGCGCATTGGCTGCCGCGCCGGCAACTGGAAATCGGCTTTGGCGTGTTCCTGATGCTGGTGTCGGCGCGCTTCATCGCGACGCTAGTCTAGCGCTTACGGAATCCCGCGCAGACGCAACCGGTCGCCGCGCACCTCCCAGCTTTCCAGCCGGTTGAGGAAGCTCATGCCGAGCAAATTGTTTTTCAGTTGCCCCGGCTGCGCCACCAGCGCCGGCACCGCGCGCTCGGTCAGGCCGCCGATCACCAGACGGTCGAGCGTGACCGGCGCCGCGCGGGTGCGGCCATTCGCGGTGTCGACATTGACGGTATAAGCGAGGATTTCGAGCGGCAGTCCAGCCGCCCTGGCGGCGTCATGGGTGAGCACCACCGAGCTTGCGCCGGTGTCAAGCACCATCGCGATGCGCGCGCCATTGACTTTGGTGTGCACCGAAAAATCGCCGGCATGGCCGCGCACCACTTCGACCATGCGGCCGACCGTCGCGGCCCGGCCCGGAATCAACTCGGCCAGCACCCGGTCGCCGGCTTCCTTGAGATCGAAGCGATAGGTGTAGCCGACCACCAGCAGCAGCCCGAGCACCGCCCAGAACAGCGCGGCTTCCAGCGCCTTGGAAAATTTGTCGCGAAACAGGCTCAAAGCGAGTCCGCCGGCAAATACCGCCATTGCTACCTTGAGAAACAGCGAGGAGGCGTCATGGCGAAGCAGATTGTCGATTGCGTCATGATTGTTGCTGGCGATCAGCACCGCGATCGAGAGCGCGACGCCAAATCCCAATGACCAAAGCAGCCTGCGGCTCACGGCGTCACTCCGCTTTCGTCACGGCCGGCGCCGGGCGCGCCAGCCGCGCCGGCAGTTCGGCCATGATCGCGGCACGCTCCGCTGCGCTCATGCCGGTCCAGCGCGCGATTTCGTCGATGCTGCGCCCGCAGCCGAGACAACGGCCAGCGTTGGCATCCAGCACGCAAACCTTCACGCAAGGACTGAGCATCGGGGGCTCGACGTTGGTCATAAACGGTCCAGCGGGGGTGAAACGAAGGCACCATACGGTCCGCGGGCGGGAACGCAATCGCCGGGTCGCTCGGCTTTACGTCCCGGCCCGGAACAATGGGCGCCGGGTCAATCGCGATCTTTCTTCCGGCGTCAGGATCGGTTCGCCCAGCGCCGGCGCGGTCGGCGGCGCTTCCATCGGCGCCATCGCCGCGACCACGCGCTCGGGCGGGAAGGTGATGACCACTTCGGTGCCGATGCGCAATTTGGATTTCAGCACGAAGCTGCCGCCGTGCAGATCGACCAGGCTCTTGGCGATCGGCAGGCCGAGGCCGGCGCCTTGTTCGGCCGACTTGATGGAATTCGAGCCCTGGCCGAACGAGGCTAGCACGATCGGGATTTCTTCTTCCGGAATGCCCGGCCCGGTGTCCTTCACCGTCATGTATTGGCCGCCGGACGCGGTCCAGCCGACCTTGAGCCAGATCTCGCCGCCTTGCGGGGTGAACTTGATCGCGTTCGACAGCAGATTGAGACAGATCTGGCGCACCGCGCGCTCGTCCGCCCAGATGCGCGGCAGATCGGGCTCGAACATTTCGTGGATGGTGATGCCGCGATTGGCGGCGCGCAGCTTGAGCAGATGGTGACAATCCTCGACGACGGCGACCAGCCCGATGGATTCTTCGTTGAGCTCATAGCGGCCGGCCTCGATGCGCGACAAATCGAGGATTTCGTTGATCAAGCCGAGCAGATGCACGCCGGAATTATGGATGTCGCCGGAATATTCTTTGTAGGCCGGCACCGAGTGCTCGCCGAATACTTCGGTTTTCATCACTTCGGAAAATCCGAGAATCGCGTTGAGCGGCGTGCGCAACTCATGGCTCATCTGGGCGAGGAAGCGCGATTTGGAGATATTGGCGGCTTCGGCGCGCGCCCGCGCCTCGTCGGAAATCGCCTTGGCCTGTTCGAGCTCGCCGATTAGCGCATCCTTCTCGGCGCGCGCCACCAGCGTAGCCAGCGTGGTGGAATACAGCCGATAGGCCAGCACCGCGAAATAAGCTTGCGCGGTCGCCGCCATGATGGCGAGGATATAATCGCGCAGCGTGCTCTGCAGCGCGAAATCGAGCGCGATCGCCGCGGTGACCGGAAAAGTTGCGGCGAACACCGCCATCGGCAGGCTCGAGGCCAGCATGCTGGAGACCGCGACCACCAGCAGCATGACGAACAGCATGAAGGTGCCGGAGCTCTCGTCGACGCCGACCGGATGGATCAGGATAAACATCCAGGCGAGGCCGTAGAACAATTCGAGGATGATGAAGCGTAGCCGCCATTTGCGCGCGCCGGCTTCGTTGGGCGTCTCGGCAAGGAATTGCCGGCATTTGGTGATGATGACGGCGTGGATCACCAGCACCGAGGCGGTCCAGGCGCCGGCGGTGACCGCGCCGGTCCACAGGCTCGACAGGAAGCCGATAGTGGCGACCAGCAACAGGATCACCAGGGAGGCGGACAGCCGGTTCTGCGCGTATTGCCGCAGCAATTCGAGATCGAAGGCGGGGCGGGTGCCGGTCGTCGAGATCAGCCGGTCGCGGGCGTCGCGGACATACTGCGCCGCCAGCCGCCGGCGCACCGGCGAGCTCTCGGAAGGGACGGCGAGGTCAGATTTTTCGTTTGGGATCGGCATTACAAACGCAACTGCTACGCATGGAACTTTCGACTGGAACTTGCCGCCAAATTCGCCCAAAATCCTTAAGGCCAAGCTTAAGAGCGAATGAAAATCGCTGGTTAACGAAGCTTAACGGCGGCTTTGACAGGCCATTTATCGCGTGTTCGGCTCCGCGGCAGGTGAAATGAAGCGGGGTCACCCATGAAACTCTACGACAGCGGCCGTGCGCCCAATCCGCGGCGGACCCGGATTTTCCTCGCCGAAAAGGGCATCAAGGTGTCGGCCGAGCAGGTCGACATGATGGCGGGCGCGCACAAGACCCCGGAATACACCGCGATCAATCCGCTGCAACGGATGCCGGCGCTCGAACTCGACGACGGCACGATCCTCACGGAGTCGATCGCGATCTGCCGCTATTTCGAGGCGGAACAGCCGGAGCCGCCGCTGTTCGGGGTTGGCGCCAAGGACATCGCGCTGGTCGAGATGTGGAACCGGCGCTGCGAGATCAATCTGCTGCTGGTGGTCGCCAATGTGTTCCGTCACCTGCACCCGGCGGCGAAGACGCTGGAAGTGCCGCAGGTCGCCGCCTGGGGCGAGGCCAACAAGCCGCGCGTCGGCGCATTTCTCGAAATTCTCGACCAGCAACTCGGCAAAAACAAATTCGTCGCCGGCGCGCGCTATTCGGTCGCCGACATCACCGCCCAGGTCGCGGTCGATTTCATGAAACCGGCCAAGATCGAAATGCCGGACGGCGCGGCGAACGTGAAGCGCTGGCACGCCGAAGTGTCGGCGCGGCCCAGCGCGTCAGCGTGACGCGCGGTGCCGTGACATGCGGCTGACCATCGTCGGCTGCGGCGACGCCTTCGGCTCGGGCGGGCGTTGCAATACTTGCTTCTGGCTGCAAACCGCCAAGGCCATCGTGGTGGTCGATTTCGGCGCCTCGGCGCTGCCAGCGCTGAAGGCGCGCGGGCTCGATCCCAACAGTATCGACGCCATCGTGCTGTCGCATCTGCACGGCGACCATTTCGGCGGCTTGCCATTTCTCTTGCTCGACGCGCAATTTCTGGCGCGGCGCGAGCGGCCGCTGCTGATTGCCGGCCCGCCGGGAACCAAAGCCAGGCTCGACGGCGCGCTTGAAGTATTCTTCCCGAAGTCGGCCGGCTCGAAATGGAAATTTCCCTGGCAGGTGCAGGAAATTGCCGTCGGCACGCCCAGCGACGTGCTCGGCCATGCGATTGTCACCACTGAGGTGCTGCATCAATCCGGCGCGCCTTCGACCGCGCTGCGCCTCTCGGACGGCGACAAGGTTTTCGCCTATTCCGGCGATACCGAATGGACCGACGCGCTGCTGCCGATCGCCGGCGGCGCCGATCTCTTCATCTGCGAATGCTACGCCTATGCCGGCAAGCTGACCGGGCATATGAGTTGGGAAATCCTCAGGACGCGGCTGGCGGACCTCAAGGCCCGCCGGGTCATGACGACTCACATGAACCCGGCGATGCTGGCGCGGCTCGATGAGATCAGGCAGGCGGGCGTTCTGGTCGCGGAGGACGGACTGACGCTCGAATTTTAGCGCTCGTTGCCGCCTCGTCGTGGCCGGGCATAGCCGTCCGAAGGACGCCGTCGCTTCGTTCGCCCATGTCCCGGCCATCCACGCCTTTCTTGACGAACAATCTGAAGACGTGGATGCCCGGCATAAAGCCGGGCATGACGGTTTAGAGTTGTTACCGCTCCAGCCGCGCCAGCAGGCTCGAGGTGTCCCAGCGCTTGCCGCCCATCTTCTGCACTTCGGAATAGAACTGATCGACCAGTGCGGTGACCGGGAGATTGGCACCGTTTTTGCGCGCCTCGCCGAGACAGATGCCGAGGTCCTTACGCATCCAGTTTACCGCGAAGCCGTGGTCAAATTTTCCGGCCGCCATGGTCTTGTAGCGATTTTCCATTTGCCAGGATTGCGCAGCGCCTTTCGAAATGGTGGCGATCAGCTTTTCAATGTCGAGGCCGGACTTCCTGGCGAAGTGCAGGCCCTCGGCGAGGCCCTGCACCAGACCGGCGATGCAGATCTGGTTGACCATTTTGGCAAGCTGACCGGAGCCCGGCTTGCCCATCAGGTTGCAGGCGCGCGCATAAGCCGCGATTATCTTCTCAGCGCGGCCGAACGCCGCCTCTTCGCCGCCGCACATCACCGTGAGGGCGCCGTTTTCGGCGCCGGCCTGGCCGCCCGACACCGGCGCGTCGACGAAGTCGAAGCCGCCCTTTTTCGCGGCGTCGAACAGTTCGCGCGCAATCTCGGCAGAGGCGGTGGTGTGATCGACAAATACCGTGCCTTTGCCCATACCGGAGAAGGCACCGTCCTTGCCGAGCGTAACGTCGCGAAGATCATTGTCGTTGCCGACGCAGCACATCACGAAATCCTGCCCGGCGGCGGCCGCCTTCGGCGTGGCCGCGCTCTTGCCGCCGTGCTGCTTGACCCATTGCTCGGCCTTGGCGGCGGTGCGGTTATAGACGGTGACCTCGTGGCCGCCTTTGTTCTTGAGATGCCCGGCCATCGGATAACCCATCACGCCGAGCCCGAGAAACGCCACTTTCACCATCGTCATTCTCCCAATGCTTGCAATACTTGCCGCCGGATTTGCCGCCAATCCTCCATAGATCAAAGCGGCGGCGGTTTCGTCAACCGGTGTCGCGCTGGCGCAAGCGAGCGCAGGTGCGCGCCGGCATCAGCCGCGATTGACGTGGGCGGCCACGCAAAGCCAGCGCCCGCCTTGTCTCGACCAGATGTCGGTGTAGCGGCCCGCCCCCGGCTTGCCATCTGCTGTCTGGTAGGTCGTGCGCGCATGGATGATCGCCATATCGCCGATGATCCGGACGATCACGTCGTCTTCAGCCAGACCGGAAACGCCGGCGCCTCGCGCGATCTGCGCCAGAAAGCCAGTGCGGTCGACGAGCGTGGCGTTCGGATTGCTGTTCATGAAGTCCGGCGCGAGATGCCGCTCGAACCATCCCGTATCTGCGTGCTGGACCGACCGGACATATTCGGAATTCAGCCGCGTCAATGTTTCAGTATCGGTCTGGTCCGCCATCGCGCGCTCCTTCATTGACTAAGCCGGCTTATGTCGCCGTGCACACTAGCAGCATTGACCGCCGCGCCGCCCGTCCTATGGTGGCCGCCAAATGAAAAGGGAAGGAACGGCCCGATGGCGGTGACCAAACAAGAGGTCATGGCGGCGCTGGCGCAAGTGCCGGCGCCGGATGGCATGGCGTTGCCGGACACCGGCACGCTGTCCGAGGTGGTTGTCACCGACGGCAAGGTATTTTTTTCGCTGACCGTGGACGCCGCGGCGGTGAAAGCCTGGGAGGGCGTGCGCAAGCGCGCCGAAGACGCGGTGCGCGCGGTGCCGGGCGTGTCGTCGGCGCTGGTGGCTTTGACCGCCGAGCGCTCAGGCGGCGCAGCGCGACCCCAGCCGGGCGCGGGCGGCGGGCGCGGCGCGCGTCCGGTGCCGCAAGGGGAGGGACTTGGGCACGGACATGCACAGGCTGGCGGCCAGACCCAGCCGGGCATTCCCGGGGTCGAGGCGGTGATTGCGGTCGCTTCCGGCAAGGGCGGCGTCGGCAAATCGACCACCGCGGTCAATCTGGCGCTTGGGCTTCGCGATCTCGGGATGAAAGTCGGCATGCTCGATGCCGACATTTACGGGCCGTCGTTGCCGAAGCTGCTCGCCATCAAGGACAAGCCGCAGACCGTCGGCGGCACGCGGCTAAAGCCGATCGACCGCTACGGCATGAGCGTAATGTCGATCGGCTTTCTGATCGACGAAGAAACGCCGATGATCTGGCGCGGCCCGATGGTGATGTCGGCGATCACGCAGATGCTGCGCGAGGTCGAATGGGGCACGCTCGACATCATGGTGGTCGACATGCCGCCCGGAACCGGCGACGCGCAACTCACCATGGCGCAGCAGGTGCCGCTCAAGGGCGCGGTGATCGTCTCGACGCCGCAAGACCTTGCGCTGATCGACGCGCGGCGCGGCATCGCGATGTTCAAGCGGGTCGACGTGCCGGTGCTCGGCGCGGTCGAGAACATGAGCTATTTCGTGTGCCCGAGCTGCGGCACGCGTTCGGATATTTTCAGCCACGGCGGCGCGCGGCGCGAGGCGGAGCGGCTCGGCGTGCCGTTCCTCGGCGAGGTGCCGCTGCACATGACGATCCGCGAAAAATCCGACGCCGGTCTGCCGGTGGTCGCGACCGAGCCCGATGGCGTTCATGCCAAGATTTACCGAGAGATCGCCGGCAAGGTGCGCGACCAGCTCAAGGCCGGTGCACGGAGCGCGCCAAAAATTGTGATCGAGGCCTGAGCCGAGCTATCCGTCGTTGCCGGCAAGCTTGCGATCTTGCGCCCCATGAACGACAGAGAGCACCACGATGTCCCCACGATCCTCGTGGACTTCGTACACGATGATGTAGGGATACTCGATTAGTTCATGCGTACCGGGGTCTAGCCCGCGACGCCCCATATAGCTCAGTTTCGGCGCAAGCAGGTTTTCGACTTTATCGAAAATCTTTTTGATGAAGTCATCCGCCGCGCGCGGATTGTTCTTCGCGAACCACGCACGGATGCCTGCAAGGTCATCAAGTGCTTCGTCGTCAAAAATGATCCTTATACACCGAGGCGACGCCGCGCATCGGTTAGCGAAACGTATTTCGGATTCTTCTTCGCGCGCCGCCGCCGTACCTCGGCGAGTTGCTCATCGGACAATCGCAGTTCGCTTTTGTCCTGCGCTTCCATAAGCTCGACGGTGCGCGCGACGTCGGCCTGCCGCTTCGGCGGCCATCTCAGGACGCGATCGAGGATTTCCCTAACCTAGTCTTTTGTCATGGCGACATTATACCAAATCGATCCGAAATGAATATCGTCGAGATTCCGACCTACAGGCTAAAATCGTGATCGAGGCTTGAGCCGTAATGCACTTAAATGCCAGCATTTTTGCCGGCGTGCCGCCGTAGCGCATATCTGGGCATTGGGCGGTACGGTCTTGCGCGGACCGTCACAGCGCAGCATTCTGTCTTATCCGATGGGTCCTTCGCCGCCGGGCGTAGCGGAACCATCCATTTTTTTGGAGGAACCACAGATGAAACGCCGCCAATTTCTGACCGTCATGGGTGCCGGCGCCGCCGCCACAGCAATCGCCGCGCCGGCGATCGCCCAATCGTCCCCGTCAATAAAATGGCGGTTGACCTCGAGCTTCCCGAAGTCGCTCGACACGATTTTCGGCGCCTCCGACACGTTTGCTAAATTTGTCTCGGAAGCGACCGACGGAAAATTCCAGATTCAGACATTTGCCGCCGGTGAGATCGTGCCGGGCCTGCAGACGCTCGACGCCGTGCAGAACGGCACCGTCGAGGCGGGTCATACCGCCTACTATTATTATATCGGCAAGGACCCGACCTGGGCGCTGTTCTGCGCCGTGCCGTTCGGTCTCAACGCCCGCCAGCAGAACGCCTGGTATTACGACGGCGACGGGCAGAAACTGATGGATGAGTTCGGCAAGAAGTTCAACACCTATAATATCCTGATGGGCAACACCGGGTGCCAGATGGGCGGCTGGTTCAGCAAGGAGATCAAGGAACCGGGTGACTTCAACGGCATCAAGATGCGCATCGGCGGCTGGGCCGGCAAAACCTTGCAGAAGCTTGGCGTCGTCCCGCAACAGCTTGCCGGCGGCGACATCTATCCCGCGTTGGAGAAGGGCACCATCGACGCGGCCGAATGGGTCGGCCCTTATGACGACGAGAAGCTCGGCTTCTACAAGGTGGCAAAGTACTATTATTATCCGGGCTGGTGGGAAGGCGGCACGGCCAACCATCTGCAGATCAATCTTGCCAAATGGAATGAACTGCCGAAAAACTATCAAGCCATCGTCCGCGGCGCCGCGGCCTATGCCAACACCTAAGAAATGGCGAAATATGATGCGCGCAACCCGGCGGCGCTCAAGCGGCTGGTCGCCAACGGCGTGCAGCTTCGTCCCTTCAGCCAGACGGTGATGGAAGCCTGCCTGAAAGCTTCCAACGAAGTGAATGCAGAAACGTCGGCGGCCAATGCCGACTACAAGAAAGTGTGGGATTCGATCGTTGCCTTCCGCACCGACGAATATCTGTGGTGGCAGGTGGCTGAATATAGCTACGATACCTTTATGATCCGCTCGCGCGCACGCGGCTGATCGAACCCAAGCGAACGAAAAAGGGGCCGGCGCCGAGCCGGCCCTTAGCTTTTGCGGCGTAAAGAAGCCATAACCACCACTTTCAAGTTCAGAAAATCCGGTGCAGACTGGCCTCGACCGGTGCGCTCCGGCCTGGGCTGGTTATTGGCCCCGGAATTGGATTGCGCGGTGGGGGTGGGGCGAACAGCCCATTACGTGGATCTCAGGGAGGAAAATCAGTGAAACAGATGAAACGTCGTCAATTCCTGGCTGCGGCAGGCGCTGGCCTTGCTGCGACCGCGGTGGCCGCGCCGGCCATCGCGCAATCGGAGCCCAGCATCAAGTGGCGCATGCCGTGCAGTTGGCCGAAGTCGCTGGATACGCTGTACGGCGCGGCCGAAGTCATGTGCAAGGCGGTCGGCGAGGCAACCGACAACAAATTCACGATCCAGCCATTCGCCGCCGGCGAAATCGTGCCGGGCCTGGCGATCGTCGATGCCGTGCAGAACGGCACCGTCGAAATTGGCCATACCGCCTCGTACTACTACTTCGGCAAGGACCCGACCTTTGCGTTCGGCACCTCGGTCGCCTTTGGCCCCAACGCCCGGTTGAACCAGGGTTGGTGGACGCAGGGCGGCGGCAAGGAAGCGCTCAACGAGTTTTACAAAGGCTATAACCAGATCGCGCTGCTGGCCGGCAATACTGGCTGCCAGATGGGCGGCTGGTATCGCAAGGAGATCAACAGTGTCGACGATCTCAAGGGCCTCAAGATGCGGATCGGCGGATTCCCGGGCCGTGTCTTGCAGAAGCTCGGCGGCGTGCCGCAGCAGATCGCCGGCGGCGACATCTATCCGGCGCTGGAAAAAGGCACGCTCGACGCTTGCGAGTGGGTCGGCCCATACGATGACGAAAAACTCGGCTTCTACAAAGTTGCGCCGCACTACTACGCGCCGGGCTGGTGGGAAGGCGGTTCGATGCTGTTCTCGATGGTCAATCTCGACAAGTGGAACGCCTTGCCGAAGCACTACCAGGCGGTTCTCGAGCACGCCGCCGCTTATGCCAACACGTGGTGCCTCGCCAAGTACGACGCGGTCAATCCGGCGGCGTTGCGCAAGCTGCTCGCCGGCGGCACCAAGCTGCACGTGTTCTCGCCGGCCATCATGGACGCCTCCTACAAGGCGGCTCTCGAGTTGCACGCCGAGATTTCCAAGGAAAATGCCACCTTCAAGAAGGTCAATGAATCGATGATGGCCTTCAACAAGAATGGCTATCAGTGGTTCCAGGTGGCGGAAAACACTTACGACCAATTCATGATCCGCGCCATGCGCGGCTGATCGCCCAGCGCTAGCGAACCAAACAATAACCCCGGAGCCTCGGCTCCGGGGTTATTTTTGCTTGCTCGCCGGATTATTTCGGCGGGCCGAAATCAATGGGCGGCAGATCGAGTTGCTGCGGAATTTCGATCTTGATCGTATTGGGATCGACGGTCGACATGCCGCGCTTGTAATGCATGACCATCGACGGAAACATGATCACCAACAGCACCATGATGACCTGAATGACGACGAACGGCACCGCCCCCCAATAGATCTGGCCGGTGGTGACCGGCTCGGTGCGCTTTCCAGTGAGGCGGTCGAGGAACGGCTCTTTCGGCGCGACCGAGCGCAAATAGAACAGCGCGAAACCGAACGGCGGATGCATGAACGAGGTTTGCATGTTGACGCCGAGAATGACGCCAAACCAGATCAGGTCAATGCCGAGATGCTCGGCGGCGGGGCCGAGCAGCGGTATGATGATGAAGGCCAGTTCGAAGAAGTCGAGGAAAAACGCCAGCACGAAGACGAAGGCGTTGACGAAAATCAGGAAGCCGACCTGGCCGCCGGGCAAGGAGGTCAACAGGTGCTCGACCCAGATATGGCCGCTGACCCCGTAAAAAGTCAGGGAGAACACGCGGGCGCCGATCAGGATGAAGACGACGAAAGCCGAAAGCTTGGCGGTGGACTCGACCGCCTGCCGGATCAGGTCCCAGGTGAGACGCCGTTTCATGAGGCCGAGGATGATGGCGCCGGAGGCACCCATGGCGCCGCCTTCGGTGGGCGTCGCAACCCCGATGAAGATCGTGCCCAGCACCAGGAAGATCAGAAAGAGCGGCGGCACCATCACGAAGGTCGTTTGCTGCGCCATGTGGGACAGGAAACGGAAGCCGAAGAAGCGGTTGGTCAGCCAGTTCACAATCGCCACGGCAAATGCGAACAAAATTCCGTTAAACATGCTGAGCACGACGAAATCGGCGCCGTGCGATGTCGAATTGCGCATCATCAGCCAGCCGAACACGCCGGCGGCGACCGCAAGCACGGCGAGCGATATCAGGCCGCGATCACCATCCGGTTCACGAAAGCCGACGGCTTCGAGCGGCAGACCGGGCGTCGCTTTTGGGAAAATCAGCGTGACACCAAAAACATAAAGCGCGTAAAGGCCTGACAGCAAGATGCCGGGGATGAAGGCGCCTTCGTACATGTCGCCGACCGAGCGGCCCAACTGGTCGGCCATCACGATGAGAACGAGCGACGGTGGGATGATCTGCGCCAGCGTGCCGGACGCCGCGATGACGCCGGAAGCGACGCGGCGGTCGTAGCCGTAGCGCAACATGATCGGTAGCGAAATCAGCCCCATCGAAATGACCGAGGCGGCGACCACGCCGGTGGTCGCAGCCAGCAGGGCGCCGACGAAGATCACCGCATAGGCGAGGCCGCCGCGAATGGTGCCGAACAACTGCCCAATGGTGTCGAGCAGATCCTCCGCCATGCCGGAGCGCTCCAGCACCAGTCCCATGAAGGTAAAAAATGGAATGGCGAGCAGCGTGTCGTTGCTCATCACGCCGTAGACTCGATCGGGCAGCGCTTGGAGGAAGTCAGGGACAAACAAGCCGAGTTCGATGCCGATCAGGCCGAAGATCAGGCCTACCGCGCCCAGCGAAAAGGCGGCCGGGTAGCCAAGCAGCAGAAAAACCACAAGTGCCGCAAACATGATCGGCGCCATATTGTCGATGATGAAATTGAGCATACCGAACTCCGCTGGCGCGATCGCCGCTTAACGTTTCTCGATGGCTTCGACGATGTGCTCAACTTCGGCTTCGAGCGCGTGCACCTGCGAGGCGTGCGGATCGGCGATCATGCCGCGCATGACGGCGATCCGTTTGACCAGCTCCGACACGCCTTGCACGAACAGCAGGGTAAATCCGATGATGATCAGCGATTTCGTTGGCCATTGCGGCAAGCCGCCGGCATTGCCGGATTGCTCGTTGACCTCGAACGAACGCATGAAGAAGGGTCCGCCTGTGATGATCATCACGACGGTGAGCGGCAGCAGGAAGAACGCGTGCCCGATGACGTCAATGGTGTCGCGCAGCCAATTCGGCAGCAAATTGTTCACGATGTCGATGCGGATGTGTTCGTTGCTGAGGAGCGTCCACGGCGAGCACAGCAAGAACACCATGCTGAACAGCACCCACTGCAGTTCCAGCCAGGAATTCGACGACATGTCGAAAATCTT
This sequence comes from Pseudolabrys sp., assembly GCA_050998115.1. Lineage (GTDB taxonomy): Bacteria > Pseudomonadota > Alphaproteobacteria > Rhizobiales > Xanthobacteraceae > Pseudolabrys. Next base: position 14,427 of record JBPCQM010000241.1, read on the forward strand.
GCGCACCGTGGCGTTGACCGCCGAGACGATGACGGCAGCCAGGATCAGCCAGGCCACGTACCGGCCGATAAAACGGTTCATTGAATCGATAGCCCGGCTGACCGGGAGCAACGATTTGATCAAAGCGTCGAGCGCGCCCACGCCGAGTTCCCCTCAACAGGCCCGCCGTAGCCGGCCAACCCTGTTTTTATTGTTCTTAAAGCCCCACGTCCCGGCTCCCGAAGCCGATGAGGCACCTTACCCCGGACAGGCCATAAGCCGTCAATGGCGAATTTGGGCAAGTGCCATGGTTAACGCCCTCTTAAACCGGGCCGGCGGTAAAAACACCGCCGGCGCGGCCGATGCGGCGGGCCTCGATGTTGCGCCGGTGCAAGGTGGGACCGATGCGGGGCTTGACCGTGCTGGAGCGACTGGTACTCGCGGCCGCGCCGGCTGTCGCATTCCCTGATCGACGCCGCCGAGATCATCGATGCGTTGGCTGACGCTGAAATTGAAAACGGCAGTTCGCGCCGGCACTCACGCAACGAAGTTGATCGTATCGTCGATGCCACCGAACGGCTGGCGGAGGTTCTGCGCGAACGCCAGCGCCGCGAGATGGTCCATGCCGATCTCGATCGCAGTTGGCAGGCGGCGCGGCGCGTCAATCTCTCGGGCCCTTGCCCAGCAAGTCGAGATTGCGACCGAAGCCGGCATGGAGCCGATCGCTACCGGCGCTGCTGGCCTGGCGGCAAAGGCCGGCGACATGATGCAGGCGCTCACCTCGGTAGACGCGGCGTTTGAAGAGGCCGCGCGCATGGCGGACGGATCGCGCACCATGACCGGCGCCGTCACCAATCTCTCGCACCAGGTATTCACGGCGATTTACACGATTTCCGAACATGTCGAGCACGGCGGCACGGTCGGCCGTGAAGCGCTGGCGCGCGCCGATATTTCGCGCCGCGCGATCGACGCATTGTCGAAAGCTGCGGAGGAAATCGGCGATATCGTCGGTGTGATCAGCGAGATCGCCGCGCAGACCAATTTGTTGGCGCTCAACGCCGCGATCGAGGCGGCAAGGGCGGGCGAGGCCGGACGCGGCTTTAGCATCGTCGCGTCCCTATCGAGCGCGTTCCCGGTCTGGCGGTCGGAAATGCGGTCACTCTGTCTTTCAAGGGCTTGAACACGATCAGTGGCGAGATCGTGCGCGATGCCGGCGACCGTTTTGGCGTGCGGTTCACGGTGGCGCAGCTACGGCTTGAGGAACTGCGCGAACTGGTGACAATGTCGGCCGCGGCGTAATTGCGCTAACCGCCGGTCACGCTCATGTGGCGTGACAGCGCCGGCCGGGCGTGGCGGCGATCGATGACGAAATCATGGCCTTTCGGCTTGCGGGCGATCGCCTGATCGATGGCGGCATGCAGGCGTTCGTCGCTCTCCGAGCCGCGCAGCGGCGTTCGCAGATCGGCGGCGTCTTCCTGCCCGAGGCACATGAACAGCGTTCCGGTGCAGGTAATGCGCACGCGGTTGCATGACTCGCAGAAATTATGGGTCATCGGCGTGATGAAGCCGAGCCGCCCGCCGGTTTCCTTGACCCGCACATAACGCGCCGGGCCGCCGGTGGCGTAATCGATATCCTCGAAGGTGTAACGCTCGGCCAGCCGCGCGCGCAGCATTGACAGCGGCAAATATTGATCGAGCCTGGCTTCGCCGATTTCGCCGAGCGGCATCACTTCGATCAGCGTCAGATCCATATCGCGACCGTGCGCCCAGCCGATCAGGCCGCCGATTTCGTCTTCGTTGACGCCTTTAAGAGCCACCGCGTTGATCTTCACTTTCAGGCCGGCCGCTTGCGCCGCGTCGATGCCGCGCATGACCTGACCGAGATCGCCCAAGCGGGTGATGGTGTGAAATTTATCGGGATCGAGCGTGTCGAGCGACACATTGATGCGATCGACGCCGTGCGATTTAAGCTCGCCGGCATATTTCGTCAGTTGCGAGCCGTTGGTGGTGAGCGTGAGTTCCTGCAACGCGCCGGTTGCGAGATGGCGCGACAGCGAGCCGACCAGGGTCATAATGCCGCGGCGCACCAGCGGCTCGCCGCCGGTCAGCCGCAATTTGGTGACGCCCTTGGCGATGAACGCGCTGCACAGCCGGTCGAGTTCCTCGAGGCTGAGCAAATCGGCCTTTGGCAGGAACGTCATGTGTTCCGCCATGCAGTAGACGCAGCGGAAGTCGCAGCGGTCGGTCACGGAGACGCGCAAATAGGTGATCGCCCGCTGGAACGGGTCGATCAGCGCGCGAGGTCCGCTCGTGCGGCTCAGGGGCTGAGCGATGTCGGCGGTTTCCATACTTTGTCCCGGCGGCAAGATACGCCGCATGCCGAAGATATGGGGATTCTGGCTGAATTTAGCCAGCCGGTCCAGCAACGGTCCGCGTCAAGAACGCGCGGTGACAGACCCTAATACGCCGATTGCTTAGTACTTCGGCGTTGGCCAGGGCGAGGCGCCGGAGGCGGTGGTCGATCCGGACGCCGGCGCGGCGCTGGCGGCGGGCTTCTTGGCAACCGGCTTCGGTTTGCGGCGCGGCCCGGGCTTCTTGGCAGAAGGCGGCGCAGGTGAAAGTTCGACCAACACCGGATTTGGCCGAAGCTTCGGGCCGCCGTCGGAAATCAGCTCGATCTTCTCGGTCTCCGGCAGATAGCCGTTAAGCGTGAATGTCACTGAAAGCGCGGCGTTGGTCGGAAGCGAAAGCGAGCAGGGCGTGCGGCAAGTCTGGCCCGTTGAGGTCTTGGCCTCGGCGCCCGGCGGTTCGGATTCAAATTGCACCGCGTCGGTGACCGGCGCGCCGGTGAAGCCATCCAGACTGAACCAGTTCGGAGTGGAGGAAGCGCATGCCGTCAAAAGCAGGCCGCCGCCGACAATCGCGATTACTCGGTACATTAGGTCGGTCCCGTTTCCCCACGCGGGAAGCCACTAGGCTGCCCGTCCCGGCGGCAAACAATAGAATCGGCGGCAGGCCGGCGCAACCGCGGCGGGCCGTTAACCTTACCGCATTAACCATGCGGCGTGCCCAAATTCATTCCGCGGGCAAAAGTTCCGTGACGGCCGCCGCCAGAGCGGCGAAATTACTGATCAACCGATCCGGCCGGAACTCTGCGACCGGCGGCTCGCTATAACCGAAATCGACGGCGATCACCGCAATGCCGGCGACGCGTGCGGTGCGGATATCGGTTTCGGAATCCCCGACCATGACGGCGCGCCGTTCGCTGCCGCCGGCCGCTTCGATCGTGCGGCGCAGAACGGCCGGGTCAGGTTTCTGCATGCCGAATGTATCCTGTCCGCAAATCGCGGCGAACCGGCTGGCGAGCCCCAGCGTCTCAAGCAACTGCACCGCAAGCTTCTCGATCTTGTTGGTGCAGACCGCGAGAATAAATCCGCGCGCCGCGAGCTGGTCGAGCGCGGCTTCCAGCCCGGGAAATGGCCGGGAGCGGTCGGCGATGTGGTTGGCGTAGTAGGCGATAAAGTCCTCGAACATCCGATCGATTGTATCAGGCGAAGCGGCGCGGCCTTCCGCTTCGAGGCCCCGCGCGATCATCGGCTTGGCGCCGCCACCGATCAGCGCGCGCGCGGTGGCGTAGGGAATCGGTTGCAGACCCTCGTTCCCCAACACGACATTGAGCGTGTCGATCAAATCCGGCGCGGTGTCGATCAGCGTGCCGTCGAGGTCGAACACGATGGTAGGCGGCGGCGAAGACAATGCCATCGTTGAGCGCTAACGCCGGTTCGCGCGCAAGACAAGAGGCCGCCGCGATGGCAAATGACCGGCGTCAACGATGTTACGGAATGCGGCTTTCCACGGCCGCGGAACGAGGCTAGACAAGCTTTTTTCACGTGGCGAAGCTCGCAATGTTTTTGTGCCGACCGCGTTTGGTCTGATGAACGCCGACGATCAAAAGCGTGCCGCTGCATCGCGCGCGCTCGAATGGGTGCGGCCCGGCATGCGCCTGGGTCTCGGCACCGGATCGACCGCTAAGCATTTTGTAGAGTTGCTTGGCGAACGCGTGCGGTCCGGACTCTCGGTCATGACGGTGGCGACGTCGGAGGCGACTTGCGCCGACGCCGAGCGCTGCGGCATCAAGGTGAGCACGCTCGACGAAATCCCCGAACTCGATCTCACCGTGGACGGCGCCGACGAGATCGGGCCGGATTTCAGCCTGATCAAAGGCGGCGGCGGCGCCTTGCTGCGCGAGAAGATCGTCGCGGCTGCTTCCGCCCGCATGGTGGTGATCGCCGATCAATCGAAATGGGTCGGATCGCTCGGGAAATTTCCGCTCCCGATCGAGATCCTGCCGTTCGGGTTTGGCGC
>JBPCQM010000262.1:0-6635 GCA_050998115.1 Pseudolabrys sp.
ATGAAAAGGGTACTGCGATGCGTCATGGCAAGGTTCACCGCAAGTTCAATCGCAAGGCCGAGCATCGCAAGGCCATGTTCGCCAATCTGTGCGCGGCGCTGATAAAGCACGAGCAGATCACCACCACGCTGCCGAAGGCGAAGGATTTGCGTCCGGTGATGGAGAAGCTCGTCACGCTCGCCAAGAAGGGCGGGCTCGCGGCGCGCCGCCAGGCGATCGCCGAGATGCGTGATATCCCGATGGTCAAGAAATTGTTTGATGTGATCGGCCCGCGCTACAAGGCGCGCAAGGGCGGCTACACCCGCATCATGAAGGCCGGCTTCCGCCACGGCGACAACGCGGCGGTCGCGGTGATCGAATTCATCGACCGCGATGTCGAGGCCAAGGGCAAGGACTCCGGGCCGGTACAGCCTAAAAAGGCCGATGCCGAAGAGGCCACCGCGGCGGCCTGATCGTGACACCGATGCAAATTTTAAAAAAGGCGGCGTTCATCGCCGCCTTTTTTGTTGCGGCCACCGGCGTCACGCGCGCCGACGCCAAGCTCGACCAGGCGCTGCTCGACGCCGCGAGAAAAGGCGACGTGCCGGCCGTCGAGCGGCTGTTGAAAGCAGGCGCCAAGGTCGACGCGCCCGACGAACTCAAACGCACGCCCTTGATGCTGGCGACGCAGGCCAATCGCGTCGATGTTGCGCGGGTGCTGATCGCGGCCGGCGCCAACGTCAACGCCAAGGACGCCATTGAGGACAGCCCCTATCTCTCTGCAGGCGCCGAGGGCCGCAACGAGATTTTGAAGATGACATTGGCCGCCGGCGCCGACCTCAAGAGCCTCAATCGGTTCGGCGGCACGGCGCTGATCCCCGCCGCCCACCACGGCTATCCGGACACTGTCGCGATCCTGCTCGGCACCTCAATCGACAAGGACCACGTCAACAAGCTCGGCTGGACCGCACTGCTCGAGGCGGTGATCCTCGGCGAGGGTGGAGGCATTCACACCAAAATCGTCAAGCTGCTGGTCGACGCCGGCGCCAATGTGAACATTGCCGACAAGGACGGCGTGCCGCCGCTGGCGCACGCAAAGCAGCGCCGCTACCGGCAGATCGTTCAAATTCTGGAAGCGGCGAACGCGCGCTGATCGAGCGCTAGGCTTCCGCGCGCCGCCACGGCGCGATCCGCCGCTCGACCCGTTTGAGCACCGCGGTCAGCGTGACGCCGAGGATCATCAGCACGATCACCGGCACGAAGGTCTTATCCATCTCGAACACGTTGGCGTATTTGGTGATCATGAAGCCAAGCCCGGAAATCGTGGTGTAGAACTCGGCGATGATCATGCCGACCAGGCCGCGGCCGATCGCCAGGCGTATGCCGGCCGCGATATAGGGCAGCGCGAACGGCAGCAGCACGTCACCCCACACCGCGCGCTCGGTAGAGCGGAATGAGCGGGCGACTTCCAGCATGTTCTTGTCGCATTCGCGCACGCCCTGATAGGTGTTGATGATGATCGGGAATACCGCGAACAAAAACACCACGATGATCTTGGCCTTGAGATAGATGCCGAACCACAGCACCAGAATCGGCACCAGCGCCACCAAGGGCGTCGCGTAGAACGCGTTGATCGGCAGATCGAGCGCCCAATCGAGCCGGCGCACCCGCGCCATCAACACCGCCAGCGGAATGCCGACCACGATGGCGAGGCTCAGTCCATACAGCAGCACTTCCAGGCTTTGCAGCAGGAAATACGGCAGCTCGCCGGACATGACGGTTTCATAAAACGCCTTGGCGATCTGCGACGGGTAGGTGAAAAAAATCGGGCTGATCATCGGTCCGGTCAATTCCCAGGCAATCAGGATCAGCGCGACGAAGCCGTAACGATAAACCGCCGGCCGCGCCCAGAACGCGACGCGCGCCGTCGCGGCCGGCATGGTAGCGGTGGCGCTGCGGATACGGGTTTCGCCAATCGCGCTCACTGTTTGCTTTCCAAGGCCGGGCGCGCTGGTTCGCTAGAACGCCGCGGTCGGGCAGACCGGGCCCTTCCATTCGCCGAGTTCCTTGATTGCGTGCTGGGCAAAGGAAAGGTCGACGACATCTCCGTATTTCGGCGTCTTGCCTTCCGCAATGTTGCCGGCCTTGGTCATCAGCGCGGCGGTGAAATCGATCCGCTCCTGACCAAGGCCGCTATTAGCGTCCCAGATGCAGTTCTTCACCAGAATATCGAAGCCTTCCTCGACGATCTTGTCCGGATAGCCAGTCTGTTTGACAATGACCGGCATCACCTTGGCTTTGTCGGAATAGAGCAGGCGGGTCGCTTCGATATTGGCCTTGACGAAGGCGAGCAAGGCGGCCGGCTTGTCCTTGATGGTTTTCTCGGTCACGGCGGCGACCGTGTAAAGCGTCTTCGGCTGCACATCCCACATCCGCGAAATCGCGTGCAGGGTGGGGACCTTGCTCTGCGCCAGCGCTTCCTGCTCGACGTGCAGGATCGCGGTATCGACCTGATCGGCCACCAGGGCCGGCACATCCTCGGTTGCAATCGAAACGAAGTTGACATCCTTGGGGTCGACCTTGGCGGCGCGCAACACGCTGCGGCTGAGCAGGTCGGCGAAGCCGCCCGGTTCCTGAATGCCGATGCGTTTGCCCTTGAGGTCGGCCATGGTCTTGATGTTGTCGCGCACCACCATCGATGCCTCGTATTTCAGCAGGCTGGCAAGGATGGCTTTTGTCGGCGAGCCCTTGGAGCGCGCCACGATGGTCACCGTCGCTGGCGACATGCCGATGTCGAGATTGCCAGCCAGCATGGCGCGGAATACGTTGACGCCGCCGTTGAGCGCGACCAGCTTCACGCTGATGCCGTATTTTTTGTAGAGCCCAAGTTCCTGCGCCACCACCATCGGCATGTGCACGATGTTCGGCGGTGAGGTCGGCATGCCGACGCTGATTTCTTCGGCGCTGGCGATAGCGGGCGTCGCCAAGGCCCCGGCAACCAGAAGCGCAAACAGCCGCCTGCGAGCGTAGGTCATAACAGCTCCTCCCGTTCTTTGCGAGTGTGGCAGATTACCGCGAGGCAGACGAGTCCGCGGCGGCCGCGGATTTTCATAGGCTGCAAACACCTTGACCGGAATAAATTGGCGGGTCGAGGTTGCCGCGATATCCGGGCGCAGGAACTACGCGCATTTTGGGGATAAGCGATGCGGGGGATATGGCTGTTGGCATTGGCAAGTCTGGCGTTCGGTGCCAATGCCGCGAATGGACAGGCTCAGACGCAAATCATGCGCGGCAATTATCTGGTTAACACCGTGATGACCTGCGGCAACTGCCACACGCCGAAGGGCCCGGCCGGCGACATCATGGACAAGGCGTTTTCCGGCGGCCCGTCGTGGGACGATCCGCCCTTCAAAGTGACGGCCTCCAACATCACGCCCGACAAGGAAACCGGCATCGGCAACTGGAGCGATCCCGAGATCAAGAAGGTGATGCGCACCGGCGAGCGGCCGAACGGCGTGCACGTCGCGATGGTGATGCTGACCGGTTTCTATCACATCATGACCGACGCGGACTTGAATGCGGTGGTTGCCTATCTGCGCACGCTCAAACCGGTCAGCAACAAGGTGGAAGACCGATCTACAAGATGCCACAGGTGGAGCACGTCCTGCCTGGCGCCGAGAAGCCGTACACCGAAGCGGCGATGGGCAACCAAGCGAGGAAAGGCTTTTACCTCTCGGCCATCGCGCATTGCATGGAGTGCCACACGCCGATGGAGAAGGACGCGCGCCAATGGGACACGCGCTTGGGCGCCGGCGGTTTCGAATTCCCCGGACCTTGGGGCGTTTCGGTGTCGCGCAACATCACCTCCAGCAAGACCAAGGGCATTGGTGAGTGGAGCGACGCCGAGATCAAGCGCGCCATTACCCAAGGCATCCGAAAGGACGGCAGCCCTTTGAAGCCGCCGATGGGTTACCCCTATTACGCCAGGATGACGGAGGCCGATCTCGACGCCATCGTCGCCTGGCTGCGCACGGTGCCGGCCAGGGACTAGCGTAACCGCCTTCATTTGGTCGCTGCATGGGCCTATATCTGAGGCGTTCCAGGCTCATCATGGCCGGGCATACCCCGTCGAAGACGGGCGTGAGCGCCCTTATGTCCCTGCCATCCACGCCTTATTTGCTGGATTGAAGAAAGACATGGATGCCCGGCACAAGGCCGGGCATGACAACGGAGTGGGTCGGACGGCAATGCAAATTTTCAGACTCTTGATATGTGGCCTTCTCGTCGTCGCGGCGACCAATGCCCCCGCCCAGGACCGTCGCGTGCCGAACGCCGCCGAACTGCGGCTGTCCTACGCGCCGGTGGTGGCGCGTGTCGCTCCCGCGGTAGTCAACGTTTACGCTGCCAAAGTGGTGCAGAACCGCAATCCGCTGTTCGACGATCCGATCTTCCGCCGCTTCTTCGGCGGGTCTGACACGCCGCGCCAGCAGGTGCAGCGCTCGCTCGGCTCCGGCGTGCTGGTCGATCCGTCCGGTCTGATCGTGACGAATGTGCATGTCATCGAGGGTGCCGACGAGGTCAAGGTTTCGCTCGCCGACAAGCGCGAATTCGAGGCGAGCCTAGTGCTGAAAGATTCCCGCACCGACCTGGCGATTCTGCGCATCAAGGACGGACGCGACAAGTTTCCGTCACTCGATTTTGCCAACTCCGACGCGCTCGAAGTCGGCGATATTGTGCTGGCGATCGGCAATCCGTTCGGCGTCGGTCAAACCGTGACGCACGGCATCGTCTCGGCGCTGGCGCGCACTCAAGTCGGCATCACCGATTATCAGTTCTTCATCCAGACCGACGCCGCGATCAATCCCGGCAATTCCGGCGGCGCGCTGGTCGATCTCGCCGGCAGGCTGGTCGGCATCAACACCGCGATCTTCTCGCGCTCCGGCGGCTCGCAGGGCGTCGGTTTCGCGATTCCCGCCAACATGGTGCAGGTGGTGGTGGTCTCGGCCCGCACCGGCGGCAGCGCGGTCAAGCGGCCCTGGCTCGGCGCCAAGCTGCAGCCGCTCACTAAGGACATCGCGGACAGCATGGGCCTCGCGCGGCCCTCCGGCGCGCTGGTCGCCAACGTATTCCCAGCCAGCCCGGCGGCGCGCGCCGGCGTCAAATCGGGCGACGTCATCGTTTCGGTCGACGGCCAAGGCGTCGACGACCCCAACGCGTTCGACTACCGCTTCGCCACCAAGCCGCTCGGCGGCTCGGCGCGGCTCGGCTTGTTGCGCGGCGGCAAGGAAATCGCGGCAATGGTGGCGTTGCAGACCGCGCCGGAAATCCCGCGCGAGGAAATCACCATCCACGCCCGCTCGCCGTTTCTCGGCGCCAAGGTCGCCAATTTGTCGCCGGCGCTGGCCGACGAATTGCAACTCGGCAACCTGAGCGAGGGCGTCGCCATTCTCGACGTCGACAACGGCTCGTACGCCAGCAATCTCGGCTTTCAGCGCGGCGATATCGTGCGCTCGGTCAACGGCCAGGCGATCGAAAAGACTCACGACCTCGAGCGCATCGCCGAGAAGCCGAGTCAGGTCTGGCGCATCACCATCATTCGTGGCGGGCAGACGATGTCGGTGGTGCTCGGCGGATGAGGAGGTGGATTTCAGCCTTCGTGTCCCGGATGCGGTGCAGCGCCCTAAGCGCGTTTACGCGCGTCTCCGCCGCGCGCTGGCGGTGCACCGCATATCCGGGACCCCGGTTTGTTGTAGAAAGCTGGGTCCCGGTTCTGCAGCGCATCACTTCGTGCTGCGCTGCGCCCGGGACAAGTAAACGCACATGACTCCCCGCGCGAAAAAAGCCGGGCCTACGCTGTTTGCCGCCGCCGGCCTCGACAAGGACGCGCCGCGGCCGCTGGCCGACCGGCTGCGCCCGCAGAAGCTCGATGAGGTGGTCGGGCAGGATCATCTGCTTGGCCCGGACGGTGCGCTCACCCGTATGCTCTCGACGCGCTCGCTCGGCTCGCTGGTGTTCTGGGGCCCGCCCGGCACTGGCAAGACCACGGTGGCGCGGCTGTTGGCGCAGGCGACCGACCTGCATTTCGAGCAGATTTCCGCGATTTTTACCGGCGTCGCCGATCTTAAGCGCGTGTTCGAGGAAGCCCGCGTTCGCCGCGAAACCGGGCAGGGCACGCTGCTGTTCGTCGACGAGATTCACCGCTTCAATCGCGCCCAGCAGGACAGTTTCCTCCCGGTGATGGAAGACGGCACCATCATCCTGGTCGGCGCCACCACCGAAAACCCGTCCTTCGAATTGAACGCCCCGCTGCTGTCACGCGCGCGGGTGCTGGTGTTCAAGTCGCTCGATACCGCGGCAATCGAGAAGCTGCTGAGCCGCGCCGAGCAGATCGAAGGCCGCATGCTGCCGCTCGACCTGGAGGCGCGCGTGGCGCTGGAGCGCATGGCGGATGGCGATGGCCGCGCCGCGTTGACGCTGGCGGAAGAAGTCTGGCGCGCCGCGCGCAAGGACGAAGCATTCGACAGCGCCAAGCTGCAGGACATCGTGCAGCGCCGCGCCCCGATTTACGACAAATCACAGGACGGCCATTACAACCTGATTTCTGCGCTGCATAAATCGGTGCGCGGCTCCGATCCGGACGCCGCGCTGTATTATCT
>JBPCQM010000276.1:0-13913 GCA_050998115.1 Pseudolabrys sp.
AGGTTGCATTTGTTGTGGCAACTACCGTCAATAAGTTTGACGAGCGTGAAATTCAATTGAGTCACGAGATCGTCGGCGCTCGGATTAAAGAACTAGCAATGCGCAAACAAATCGAGGGCCAAGGCAATTTGGCGGTGTGGCGCCACAGTGAGGTGCGCCTCCCCGCTGTAAGCCACTAAGCATCGCTACTTCTTCTCCGCCGGCCCCGGCTTCGGCTTCTTCATCTCCGCCAATTCGCCTTGCGTCTTATCGAACGCCGCCTTCAGCGCCACGACATCCGCTTTCAGCGCGGCGATGTCGCGCGTGGCGGCCGCGAGATCGGCCTGCGACTTGCGCGTCTGTTTGGTCAGTTCCTGCTGCAGAAATTCGACATTGGCCTGCAGGCATCCGGTGCGCCGCGCCATGTCCTTTTCGGCGGTGCAGACCTCAAGCCCGCGAATGTCCTGCGCCTGCGCCGGCGCCACAGCGCCGAGTAGCGCCAGCGCGAAACAGATAGTCACTCCGAGGCGCATCACTTCTTGATCCCGACTTCGCGCACCAGCGGCCACCACAAGTCCTCCTCGCTCTTGATGAAGGCCGCCGTCTCCGTGGGGCTGAGCGCGTGCGGATAGGAGCCGAGCACGGCAAGCTTTGCCTGCAGGTCCTGGTCGGCCAGCACTTTGTGCAAGTCGGCGTTGATCTTCGCGACGATCTTGTCATCGATGCCGGCCGGCGCCATGAGGGCCAGCCAGCCCTTAGACTCGAAGCCGGGCACGCTTTCGCTCACCGTCGGCAGGTCGGGATAGTTCGCCAGCCGGTTGGCCGAGGCGACCGCGATGGTCTTGAGCAGGCCGCCCTGCGCGGCGCCGGCGGTGCTGGCGACACCTTCGAAGATGATCGGGATGCGCCCGGCGGCGACGTCGTTGATCGAGGTCGAGGCGCCTTGCGCGCTGATGAACGACAGCTCGAGCCTCGTCTTGCGGGCGAACAGTTCGCCGGTCAGATGCGAAATGCCGCCGCGGTTGCTGGCCGCAAACTGCATGCCGCCCGGGGTTTTCTTGATCAGCGCCATCAGCTCGGGCAGCGTGTTGACGCCAAGCTTGGGATTGACCGAGACGGCGATCGGCTGCTCGGCGATCAGCCCGATCGGCGCGAACGACTTGTCCATGTCGAGCGGCATCTTTTCCTGGATGATCGGCGTCACCGTGAAGGTCGAGGCCTGCGTCATATAGAGCGTGTAGCCGTCCGGCGTCGCGCCGGCGGCGGCCTGCGCGGCCAGCAAGCCGCCGGCGCCCGGGCGATTGATGATGACGATCTGCTGCTGCCAGAGAGTGGCGAGCTTGTCGGCGACGACGCGCATCGCGACGTCCGGACTGTTGCCCGCCGCCGCCGGCGAGATGACCTGCACTGGCTTGTTCGGGTAGTCCTGCGCCTGGGCAAGGCCAACAGCCGCCAGCGCCATGGCCGCCGCAATAATTGTCCGCATGATCGTGCTCCCGATTGAGAACGGCGCTCTTTTACGGCAAAACTAGCATGCCCACGCAGCCGCGCCACGGCATTTGACGGACACTATGCACGAGCCGCTCAAGCGCAAACTGATCGCCGCCGGCAAGGTGCTGGCCGCCGCCGGCCAGGGCGATTTCACGCGCGGCCACATCTCGGTGCGCATGCCGGGCAAGCCGGCGCTGTTCTACATGAAGCCGCACAGCGTCGGGCTCGACGAGATCACACTGAAAAATATCCTGACCATCGGCCTCGACGGCAATGTCGTGGCCGGCAAAGCGCGCCGACACAGCGAGGTCTATATCCACTCGGAAATCTACCGCGCGCGCGACAATGTGCACTGCGTGATCCATAGCCACCCGCCTTACGCGGTGGCGCTGTCGGCGAGCGGGCGCCCAATCAAAGCCTATAGCCAGCCGGGCGCGCTGTTTGCCGGCGACCTCGGCAGCTATTGCGACACTATCAAACTGATCCGCACGCCGCAGATGGGCGCGGCGCTCGCGCGCGCGCTCGGCCGGCATCGCGCGGTGCTGATGAAAAATCACGGCGTCGCGGTGGCCGCCGCCTCGATCGAGGAAGCGGTGGTCAGCGCCATTATGCTGGAAAACGCCGCGACGATTCAGATGATCGCGGAAGCTGCGGGTTCGCCAGCGGCGGAGTTCCCGCGCGACGATGTCGCGCAGCTCAAGCGCGACCTGTCGAACGCCAACCAGTTCGCGGTGAATTTCAATTATCTGGTGCGCCGCTTGAAGCGCGGCAACTAAGCCGGACTAGCGGTCGCGGTCGAGCGGTGACAGCAGACGATTCTTCCCGGAATTGAAGTCGTTATCGAACGAGCGCTGCGGGCCGACCGTCATCGTCGTGCCGCCGCCGAACTGAAAGGTCGTGGTGCCGTCTTTGTTGGACGACTGCCGGCCGTATTTGTTGTCAGGATCGGAATATTTCGCCGAGCCGTCGCGATTGGTGGCGGAATTTTCGATGGTGAAGGCGCGCGCCGAGGGCGCCGCCAGCGTCGCCAGCGCCGCCAGCGCCGCCGCAACCAGACCGAGACAGATTTTGGAACAAGCCATGATCCCCTCGTGACACCGATTTGAAGCCGGATTCGAAGCGGCATAATATGACGCCGTCGCGGCAAAGGCCATAACCGGCGGGTAAACCCACCTTCTTGAAAATGTCTTAGTTTGCAGGAGGAATACGGCTTGGCTGTGCACCGAAATGGGGATGCCACATGGGCGCGCGCTTTGCCGTTTTGACGATCCTTGCCGCCGCGACGTTTGGGGGCCTGACTGCCGTCGCCAACGCCAAGCCGGTGACGATCGGCGGCGAAACCAATCTGCGCAAGTCGCCGGGCACCAAGAGCGAAGTCGTGGTGCTGATCCCGAAGGGCGAGACGGTCGAGCTCGGCGCCTGCGACGCCGGCTGGTGCGAAGTCACCTGGAACGGCCAGAGCGGCTATGCGATCGCCCGCAATCTCGGCCAGGTGACCCGTAGCGCGGCCGCAAATCCGGCGCCACGCCGCGTGGTGCGCCGTTATGTCGAAGACGGTGATTACGACGGCGCCCCACCGGCGGTTTATGAGGAGGGGCCTGAGGTCGAACCTTATGTCGCCGGCCCGCCGGTTTATTACGGCTATTACCGCTATCCCTACCCGTACTGGTACGGCGGCTATGGCTGGCGCGGCGGCGGCTGGCATCACCATCGCCGCTGGTAGGGCGCCGGGACCGGTCGATCGGGCCATCTGCCGGATTTCAGTTGCGGTGATCGCAAACGCCTCAATGAGGTGCCGCGCGGATTTTTCATATTGGCGGATCAATACTGAACCGCTGGGCGTTTGAAAACCTAAGTGTCGACCGATCAGGAGCGAGCTGCTTTGCCAACCAACCTGCCTCGCCCGCCGGACCCCCGCGCCGGGCGCGCCAAGCAAAAACCGACCAAGCTTTCGCGCGCGCTGAATATTTTCATGATCGCCAGCGCTCTGGCGTTGACCTATGTCGTGCTGGTCGCTGAAGAGCAGCGGGCGTTCGGCCAGCGCCCGCCCGGCGCCGCCGCCATCGAGCCGAGCGCCGACGCCCGCGTCCATTGATGCGACAAAACAAAACCGCCAGCTCGCGGATGCGAGCCGGCGGCTTGTGATCTCAGAAAGATGCGGTCAGTGAACGCTGGCGCCTTGGCCCTGCCGCAACCGGGTGATCTCGTCCTTCACTTGCAACTTGCGACGCTTGAGTTCGGCGATCTGCAGATCATCGCTCGCCGGGTGGGCCATGCAGTCGTTTAGTTCCTGCTCGAGCGCCTGATGCCGCTTTTCGAGTTCCGCAAGATGCGATTGCATCGACATGAATGATGTCTCCTCAATCCGTTGGATCTCACGACGTAAGAATACAACAGAATCGGCGCGAGTGCGACCGTTGGGCAACGGTAGGCCCGCTGCCGCGGCGCAGCAAGGTTGCGAAAAGCCAAGTTCCGTCACCGGCTTTGACAGGCGCTTGAACGGTCTTGTGGAAAACGCGATAATTCTTGGGTCTGTTGGAAAATCGCCGGGCGGTTTGCGCATCCGTGGCGCTGCGGCGGTTAGAAACCAGCGGTGGCAATGAGCAAAGAGGACGAACGGGAGTTGCGGGAGCAGTTGGCGCGCCTGCAGCAGGAGCACCGCGACCTAGACGCCGCCATTCTCGCTTTGCAGACAACGCCGGGTTCCGACCTGATCCAGGTACAGCGCCTGAAGAAGCGCAAGCTGGTGCTGCGCGACAAAATCCGCCAGGTTGAGGATCAGCTGACGCCGGACATCATCGCCTGACTTTCTTATGCCCCTTTGGCTGGAGGGCGGATCGGGCGCAGTGTGATCAAGGCGGGGTTGCAGGCCGGCGTCACGGCTCATCCGGCTCGTTAATGCTCGCCACCCTCCCCCTGCGGGAGAGGGTTAGAATTGCGCGCTCGCTTGCGGGCGTACATTGCCTTGTCGGCGGATTCGATCACCTGCGCCGGCGTGTCGAGCGCGCCGAGGCCGGCAATGCCGGCTGAGGCGCCGACCGAAAGCCGCGCCGCGCCGTGAATCACGGCGGTATCCGCGACTGTTGCTTCCAGGTCTTGCGCCTTGGCGAGCGCATGGTCGGCGCTGGCATTCCAGATCAACACGGCGAATTCGTCGCCGCCGAGCCGCGCCACCACGTCGGAGCCGCGCACTTTCGAGATCAAGCGCGACGCCACCGCCTTGAGCAAGTTGTCGCCGGCGCCGTGGCCGTAGCGGTCGTTGATCGATTTGAAGCCGTCGAGATCGAGATAAATAAGCGCCGCCTCGGTGCCGTAGCGCTGCACGTACGCCAGCGAGCGCTTGAGCTCGCGCTCGAAGCCGCGCCGGTTGAGCATATCGAGCAGCGGATCGACGTCGGCGCGCGCCTCGAGATCGGCGATCCTGGCGCGCGTTTGCGTGAGTTCCTGTTTCAGTCGCTCGATCTCGGCGAGCAGCAGTGCCGCTCTCGGCGCCTCCGGCTGGTCAGGCGCGGCGCTCATAACTGGATGGTATTGACCATCCGGCTTTCGATCTCGCCGCGCACCTGCGCATATATCTTTGGATTGCGCGCCGACAATATCTGCAAGGCGGCAAGCACCGCATTGCCGGGCTCCAGCACCGTCATCACCGGCACCGCGCTTGGCGCGCGCAGCGACGACCAGACGTCTTCCGGGAATTCCTTGACACTGGCCGGCACCGTGATGACCGGCGCGGTCGACAACGCCGAGAGCACCGGTCCGGCGCCGTTCGAGCGGCCGATAAAGGCGATCACCACGCTGTCCGGCACCTCCTGCAGCATCTTGTAGAGGGTGGCGGCGCCGCGCACCGGCTCCTTGTGGATCGAGCAGGTCACCACCGTCATCAGGTCGGACAATTCGCCCAGCGCCTTGGTGAAGGCTTCCGGATTGTCCTTCTCCGAGCCGCGCCACAGGATGATGCGCTGGCGCGGCACATGAAAACGGCCTGTGATGTCGGCAACGCGACGGTACTTCGCCGCGACGTCGTCGAGCGCGCCGCCGTCGCGATAGACCTGCTTGTCGATGTAGGCGCCGCTCTCCAGCACGCGCCAGGAATCGTTGTCGATGACGTCGGCGAGCAGCAGGTTGCCTTTGGCGTCGAAGCCGAACTCGACCTTGAAATCGACCAGCGTGCCGCCTTCGAGCGCCCAGGATTTTTCCAGCACCAGGAAGGCGCGGCGCGCGATCGCCGCCATCTCGAGGCAATATTTCCATTCGTCGTCGCGGCTGAATACGTCCGACTGCGGCAGAACGAGGAACGGCTCCTGGCCCTGCCAGGGCTTGGCCGGATTGAACAACTCAATCTTGCCGGCGTCCTTTTGGTAGATCATCAGCGGATCGTCGGCGACCAGCGGCTTGCCTTTCCAGTTCTTGTCCTTGGTCTTGAGGAAGAACTCGACGATCAGTTGCGGAAACAACTGGCCCTTGGCGAAGTGCGGATTGCGCTTGAGGTAGGAGCCGTGCGCCTCGCGCCGCACCACCACCTCGTAGGGCAGCATGGCGCAGTTCGGCGCCACGAACGAGGTCGCGCTGTCCTGCTCGACGAAAGCGACCGGCAAGCCGCAAGCCTTGAGCAGGCGGAAAACATTCGAGGTCGTCGCGTTGGCGAGGCGGCCTTTGTCGGAGATGATATCGTGCTTGGCGCCGTCGCCGGCGGTGATGTCATCCTTGGAGATGACGCTGACGAGATCGCCGCCTTTGATCTGAAAGACTTTTTTGGTCTTGCCCTCGGTGACAAGGGCGCCCAGCGAATGCGTGGTGGTGGTCTGAATGTTCACAGCGTTTACCCGGCTAATTCAGGGGAACTGTAAACGACTAGGGTTTACACCAAAATCCGGCATGTGAAGAGGCCAATATCCGGCTGTGGGCTATTTTTGCAGGCCCCGGCGGCGGGCGCGACGCGCGGCCGGGTCGCCTAGCGTCCGGGCCTCGCCCCCGCATCGCATGCCCTGTCTAGCTGCCCACCGATTTTCAAGCCTATCGCATCATCATCGCGCGCAAGGCGAGTAGTGCGCCCACCACGAAAACGACAGTTGCAAGGTAGATTGGGCCGAGATGTGTGACCCAGTTAAACTCGAAATGTCCCATGTAGTGATAGGGCAAGGCCACCGCGAGCCCCACGACCGGTGCGATCACGGCGGCGATCCATGCCCACCATTCGCCGCGGCGGACGCCATACCATGATAGCGCAGCGACTGCGATGCCAGTCGCTGCGATAAATCCAGCGGTGGCGACGTGGAGGTGCATAATATAGTGCATGACAGCCGGATTGAGGTTGTTCAGAATCGCCGGAGTAACGCCGTTGATCGTCGTTACTCCAAGCTCAAAGCCGCCGCCCGCGAAGTTGCCAAGAAAGAATGCCACGGCGTAGCCGACGAACGCCAAGCTCGCGATTAGCATCAGCCCAGCGCCTTGGTTCAGCCTGGGGTTCTGCGTTTTCATCTTGTCCTCCTTCTTGTCCCGTGAAACACGACATTCCGGAGCTCGATACATACCACATCGATCACCGAAACTCGCATGCTCCATTGAGGAAATGTAAATTAAGACCTATCGACAAATCCAAACTGGCTAGTTGAGACAATGGCATTATGAGCAGTGGTTTTCCGGGCTTCTTCGAAGGCCCCGAAATGCCGACTGCAGGATGGTGGGAGGCGTTGTGGCCTGATCCCGCAGCAGTGCTCATTGCTGTAGGGATCAAACCGGGGATGGAGGTTATCGATCTATGTTCAGGGGACGGTTGGTTCACCCTGCAAATTGCCAAGATTGCGCGTCACGTCGTTGCAATCGACATTGATCACAATTTGTTGGAAGTCGCACGCCATCGCCTCATAGAAAGCGGCACGACGAATTGCGATTTTGTCGCGGGCGATGCCTATGAACTCGCCAGACTAATGCCGCGATCCGCAGATTTTGTTTTCATGGCCAATGCCTTTCACGGCGTCCCCGATCCGGTCCGGTTGGCTCATGCTGTACGCGAAAAACTCAAACCGACTGGCCGGTTTGCAGTCGTCAATTGGCATCAACGTCTGCGCGAGGAAACGAGAATTTTGAATGAACCGCGCGGACCAAGGACGGAATTGAGACTGTCGCCAGAACAAACCGTCAAAGCGGTCGAGGCGAGCGGTCTAAAGCTCGCTCATCTCGTTGAAGTGCCGCCCTATCACTATGGCGCTGTGTTCGAGCCGTAGTGTACCTGAGAAAGGCATGCCGCCCTCTTTCGAAATAGGAGCCTCAGCAGGCATCCTGGGCCTAGTCTGCCGGTCTGGGCATTCCGACAAGCCGTGTCGCTGCCGCAGACTTAGCTGGTCCGTTTATGAGTTCATCGCCTAGCAAGAATCGGCGCCGTGGTGTCGCGGTTGTAGTAAATCGTCACCAGCAATAGCGTGACGAAATAGGTCCAGCCGACAAAGGGCACAAACCGCACGGTCAGGGCCTTGTAGAGCGTTCGCCTAGAATCCGGGCCGAGATTCTCGGCGATGGCGTCAACGGTCCCAGGCCGCACCATGATTCTCATCAGGCGTTCGAGTTCGAGCGCGGAAAGACCGTCGCGCTGTGCCTCCACGCCAGCGGCGGCGTCCTTGAGCGCCGCCGCGAGAGCGCCGTCGTTTCGAAGCTGTTCGAACAGCGCCACGCGGCGTTCCAGCCCAAGACTATCGAGCGCGATGGTGAGCAAGACGTCGTCGGCGCTATCGCCGCGCAGCGGTTCGATCTGCGGCAGAGTCTGCTTGATCGAAATTTCAACCTCCTCCAACGTCGGCGCCAGGCGGATCACCAGCGGCCGGATGGTCAACGCAAGATCGAGTTCCCGCATTGGCGACACCAGCAGCCAATCGTCCTCACCGACCCGGCCGTTGAAAATCGCGGCAAGGTCGCGTGCCAGCGCCGCGTGCTCGACGCGAAACCGCCGCACCGCCCTTGCGCTGTGCTCGGGACCGTCCGCGACGGTCTGGCGCAGCAGGTCGTCGGCGCGCCGGCCGAGAGCGCCGACATCGCGGCGGGCGTCTTGCGCGGCCTGGCTGATGGAGTTGAAGGTGAAGGTCTGCGCAGCGGCAGGCCGGGGTGCGAAACCCGAGGCGGCGGCGAAACTCGCGGCCATCCGCAGGACATCGCGGCGCGCTGCAACCATCGCTGTCCCCTTGCGAATTCGGCCACGCAAGCCAGGTAAAGCCCGCTGGACGGCCGATTGTGGACTCTTCAGTCCGTTTCTGCTACTGCCGCCCGACTCAAAGGTCCGCTTTTACGGGCTTTTCGACCCCAACAACCCGACCACTAGGCGCAAGGAGCATTCGTTTGCAGGTTCTCGTCCGTGACAACAACGTCGATCAAGCCCTTAAGGCGCTCAAGAAAAAGATGCAGCGCGAGGGCATCTTCCGCGAGATGAAGCTTCGCGGCCACTACGAAAAACCATCGGAAAAGAAGGCGCGGGAAAAGGCGGAAGCGGTCCGCCGGGCCCGCAAGCTGGCGCGCAAGAAGATGCAGCGCGAGGGACTTCTGCCGATGAAGCCGAAGCCGGTGATGGGCGCCGGCGGCCCGGGCGGCGGCCGTGGCGGCCCCGGTGGCGGTGGAAGCGGTGGTGGATTTGGCGGCGGTGGTGGCGGACGCCGCTTCGGCTAAGGGTTTCAGATTTACGGTTTCGATGGCGCGGGCAAAGTGGCCCGCGCTTTTCTTTTGCGCGCGATGTGGAAAATAGTTTTGCCGCGCGGCGCAAAAGTTCTATGACCGTTTTATGACACCCGATGATTGGGTCATCATTGTCCGTCTCCTGGTCGCCCTCATCGTCGGGGCCCTGATCGGCCTCGAGCGCACCTTGCACGGACGGCCCGCCGGCTTTCGCACCCACGCGCTGGTCTGCCTGGCGTCCGCCCTGCTGATGCTGGTGACGGTCTATCAGTTGCACTGGATGACCGAGGTGCCGCTCGACACCATCCGCGCTGATCCGACCCGCATGGCGCAGGGCATCATGACCGGCATCGGCTTCCTCGGCGCTGGCGTCATCTTCAAGGAAGGCCTCACCGTGCGCGGGCTTACCACCGCGGCCTCGATCTGGATCACCGCGGCGATCGGCATCCTGATCGGGATCGGATTTTACTTTCCGGCGATCCTCGGCGGCGCCATTGTGCTCGCGGTATTGGCCGTATTCCGGAAAATCGAGGCCATCATGCCGTCGGAATATTACGCGCATCACACGGTGCTATTTCGCCGCAATAACGTGGTCTCGGAAACCGACATCCGCAAGCTGATCAACAGCTGCGGCTTTTCGTTCGCCAACCTGTCGTCGCGGCTGACCGATGGCGGCAAAAATTTCGAGTACCGCATGACGATTCGCAGCCGCGACCATCGGGCGCCCGAGGGCTTGTCGCGGCGTCTGCGGGCGATGCGCAACGTGGTCGAATTTCGCATCACGCCGATCGGCGATTGAGTCTGCATCACGCCGATGAATATTCGCCCGGCGGCGGCACAAGACGACGACGCGATCTGGCGGGTGATCGGGCCGGCGTTTTGCGCCGGCGAGACCTACCCGTTGCCGCGCGATATTTCCCGCGCCGACGCCCTCGCCTATTGGCGTACATCGAGCCACGAAGTGTTCGTCGCTGAAGACGGCGGCGCGATGCTGGGCACCTATTACCTGCGCGCCAACCAGAAAGGCGGCGGCGCCCACGTCTGCAATTGCGGCTATATCGTCGCGCCGGACGCGATGAAGCGCGGCGTCGCCCGCGCGATGTGCGCGCATTCGCTCCAACACGCCAAGGCACGGGGCTTTACGGCGATGCAATTTAATTTCGTCATCGCCAGCAACCAGCGCGCGGTGCGGCTGTGGCAGCAAATGGGCTTCGACATTGTCGGCATGCTGCCCGGCGCATTCGAGCATCCCACCCAGGGCTTGGTCGACGCGCTGGTGATGTTTCGCCGGCTTTGAATCCTGACTTCTCATCCCCCCGAATGCGGGGACCCAGGCTCACAGGACTTGGCCCAACACTGGATTCCCACTTGCGCGAGAATGCGCGGAAACTGTTGGCGCCCCTAGCCGACCGGATACGCCATTGTGCTCAACAACGCCAGCGCCGGCTGGCGGGTGTCGAGCCGGGTGTGCTGCACCACGATCGGCACGTTGGCCGAAATCACGCTGGAGAAGTCGGTGCCGACCGGCACCGGCGCCGGCTCCTTGAAATCGTTGAAGCGCAGATGCAGCGTGCGCCGCGCGCCGCACTTGAACACGTAAGGCCCGGCCGGTTCGCGGTCGGTGAAATACACCGTGATCTCGACGCGCGCATCCTCGTTGCCGGCGTTGAGGATGCAGACGGTTTCGTGGCTGGTCAGTTCGCGCGTGGTGCCGGTCGATTGCGGCGGTATATAGCCTTCGGCGACGGCCCAGATCTTGTGCCCGATGGCTGCGGTCACGGCGCCGCTCCATTGCCGACAAACCCGCCGACCCGGCCGGTGTGGCGCTCATGGGCGATATTGGCGTCGGCGCCGTAGGGGTGCCCGCCAAAGCCGTGCCGCATCATGTCGATGGCGCGGGCGGCATCGTGATCCTTGTCGCGCGAGGCGAGCAGTTGCACGACCGCCTGCGTAATGACGGGGATCGGCACTTCCATGTGCAAAGCATCGTCCACCAGCCAGTTTACCTCGCCGGTGTCCTCGATATAGGTCGCCACCGAACCGAACCCATCGCGCGCCCGGTACATCTTTTCCATCAGCTCGATCAGCCAGGAGCGGATCACCGACCCATGATTCCAGCATCGCAGAATATCGTCGACCGGAAGCGGCTCGCGATAATGCGCGAGCAACGCCATGCCTTCGCCGATCGCCTGCAGCATTCCGAATTCGATGCCGTTATGCACCAGTTTGACAAAATGACCGGCGCCCGGCTTGCCGGCATAGACATAGCCGCCGTCGACCGCGAGCTTGCGCAGGAGCGGCTCGACGAGTGCGACCGGCCCGGCCTCGCCGCCAACCATGAAGCACGCGCCGTCATGCGCACCGGACGGCCCGCCCGACGTGCCGGCGTCGATGAAATGAATGCCTTTGGTTTTTAAGCGGGCGTGGCGCCGGATCGAATCGCCCCAATATGAGTTGCCACCGTCGGCAATAATATCGCCGGCCTCGAGAACATCGGACAATTGCGCGAGCAGCGCGTCGACCGGGGGCCCGGCCGGAATATAGAGCATGATGAAACGCGGCCGCGGCAGCAGAGCGGCGAGTTCATTCAGGTCTTTGGCGGCTTTCAAGCCGGCGCGGCTCAAAGCGTCCGGAACGGCGTGGGTGTCGAGCCCCGCTACGTCGAAGCCCTTCTTGAGCGCATTTTCGGCAATGCCGGCGCCCATTTTTCCGAGGCCGACGACGCCAAAGCTGCGAATCGGATTGGACATTCAGGCAATCTCCAAACGGAAACCGCCCCTGTGATCAACGCGCCGCAATCCGGTTGGTTGCATCGACGAGGCTTCGCCGGCTGACGCATGCGGAAGTTATAGCGCCTTGACGATCTGCTCGGTCATCTTCTTGGCGTCGCCGAGCAGCATCATGGTGTTGTCGCGATAGAACAGCGGGTTGTCGATGCCGGCATAGCCGGACGCCAGCGAGCGCTTGATGAACATCACGGTGCCGGCTTTCCACACCTGCAGCACCGGCATCCCATAAATCGGAGAGGTCTTGTCCTCCTCCGCCGCCGGATTGGTGACGTCATTGGCGCCGATCACGAATGCGACGTCGGCTTGGGCGAATTCCGAATTGATGTCCTCAAGTTCGAACACTTCGTCATACGGCACATTGGCTTCGGCCAGCAGCACATTCATGTGGCCGGGCATGCGGCCCGCCACCGGATGGATGGCGTATTTGACCTCGACGCCCTCCTTCTTGAGGCGGTCGGCCATTTCTCTCAGCGCATGCTGCGCCTGCGCCACCGCCATGCCGTAGCCCGGCACGATGATGACCTTCTGCGCGTTCTTCATGATGTAGGCGGCGTCTTCCGCCGAGCCGAGCTTGACCGGACGTTGCTCGACCGCGCCGCCCACCGCCGCAACCTCGCCGCCGAAGCCGCCGAGGATGACCGAGATGAAGCTGCGGTTCATCGCGTGGCACATGATGTAGGACAGGATCGCGCCGGATGAACCGACCAGCGCCCCGGTGATGATCAGCGCCGAATTGCCGAGCGTGAAACCGATGCCGGCCGCCGCCCAGCCGGAATAGGAATTCAGCATCGAGATGACGACCGGCATGTCGGCGCCGCCGATCGGGATGATCATCAGGACGCCGAGCAGCAGCGCGATGCCGGTGATCAGCCAGAAGTCGAGCTGGCTCTGCGACACGTAGAAACCGTAGATGAAGAACACCAGCGCCAAAGCCAGCGCGATATTGATGATGTGGCGGCCGGGCAGCGTGATCGGCTTGCCGCTCATGCGCGCGGAGAGTTTGAGGAAGGCGATCACCGAGCCGGTGAACGTCAAGGCGCCGATCGCGACGCCGAGCGACATCTCGATCAGGCTGGCCTGGTGGATATGGCCGTGGGTGCCGATGTCGAAGGCCGCCGGCGCGTAGAAGGCGCCCGCCGCCACCAGCACCGCCGCCATGCCGACCAGCGAGTGAAACGCCGCCACCAGTTCCGGCATCGAGGTCATCGGCACGCGGCGTGCCGTCACCGCGCCAATACCGCCGCCGATCACGATGCCGCCAATCACCAGCGCCCAGCCGATGGCGTCGGACGGCGGATGCGCGCCGAGCGTGGTCAGGATGGCGATCGTCATGCCGATCATGCCGAGCCGGTTGCCGCGCCGGGAGGAATCCGGGCTCGACAGGCCGCGCAGCGCCAGGATGAAAAGGACGCCGGCGACCAGATAGAGCAGCGCGACGATGTTTTGGCTCATGCGCCGGCCTCTTGTCCCGGACGCGGTGCAGCGTGAAACGGTGCACCGCAGATCCGGGACCTTAGCGGCCTCGGAACCTGTAACGGTCCCGGTTCAGCAGCGCACCGCGAAGACGCGCTGCGCTGCGCCCGGGACACGAGTTGATTTCTGCCCTCGCCGATCATCATCACTTTTTCTTCTTCTGATACATCGCCAGCATGCGCTGGGTGACCAGGAAGCCGCCGAAAATATTGACCGAAGCGAAGATCAGCGCGACGAAGCCGAGGCCGCGCGCCCACAGCGGGCCCTGATCGTCGACCGCAAGCGGCACGCCGACGGCGAACAGCGCGCCAACCACGATCACCGAGGAGATCGCGTTGGTCACCGACATCAGCGGCGTGTGCAAAGCGGGCGTCACCGACCAGACGACGTAATAGCCGACGAACACCGCCAGCACGAAAATCGACAGCCGGAACACGAACGGATCGACGGCGGTGGCGAGGTCATGCATGGCGTCTTGCCTTCCTTTCCCTCTCCCCTCGTGGGAGAGGGTGGCGAGCCAACGGG